>JANTFQ010000049.1 GCA_024763405.1 Calditrichaceae bacterium | reverse complement strand
CCGCGTTTTTCCTTCATGGCGTCAATAATGATTTCAAACGGGTCTTCTTCCTCTTTGGATTCTGGTTTCATTCCCAATACCACATCGCCGTACATCTGAACAAAGCGGCGGTAGGAATCCCAGCCAAAACGTTCATTTCCGGACTGTTTAATAATCCCCAGAACCGTTGTGTCATTCAAACCAAGATTAAGAACGGTATCCATCATTCCCGGCATTGAAGCAGGCGCACCGGAACGAACCGAAACGAGAAGCGGATTCTCGGCGTCACCAAATTTTTTACCCATAATACTTTCAATGGACTTAAGACCGTCTGCCACTTGATCCCGGACATCATCATTATAGTCGCCATTATTTTTGTAATAATCGCTGCACACTTCGGTAGACATCGTAAAACCAGCCGGAACCGGAATTCCCAGGCCGGACATTTCGGCCAGATTCGCTCCTTTACCACCCAGCAATTCTTTCATCTCGGCCTTTCCTTCTGCATGACCGTCGCCAAATTTATATACAAATTTTTTTGCCATTTGAGCCTCCGCTATTTTAGTTCTATTTATTAATTTATCTTTCGTTTTTTATTATAGAATTTTAATATAGAAAATTTGCTTTTAGTAAGTCAAGAAATTTGAAAGAAATCCAAACTCTGCAAAGACTGATTATACTTTCCGGCTATATTATGTAAATCATTTTTAGGGTAAGTAAATCATTTTTTTTACTTGCCGACGGCCCGGCATCCTGAGCATATAGAAATACACACCGGCAGATAAACCACCTGTTTTGAATAAAACCGAATATCCCCCTCTTCCTTGCACTTTATTTACCAGCGTTTCTACTTTCTGCCCAAGACTGTTATAAACCATAAGTTCTATTCTTTTTGCTGAATCGAGACGATAGGGAATATTTGTGGTTCCGTTAAAAGGATTCGGATAGTTTTGTCCCAGACTAAAACTACCGGGTAACAAAATGTTGGAATCATCTATAACCCCGGTCAATTCATATCCGGCAAATTTTGACAGCAATTTAATATAGGCCGCCTGGTTTGGGATATGGTTTTCAGTCACTTCCCAGGAGTTCTCCGGCCAGCCCGTATTCCAGTCTTTCCAGGCTTTTTGATCCGGCTGGTTTTGAGGAGGTACAATATCAGGCCCGGTATAAGCATCATCCGGCGTATAGCCGGGATTCGGTCCGCCCGGAACAAATCCAGGAGCGGGACCATACGGTGATGATTGAGCATTATCCCAATCGGTACCGTCATTAAACCAACCGTGGTATATTTCGTTTACGCTTTCTTCTGCACCATAGTCCGCCATATTCGTCAGATAAACTACGTTATTGGGATTTACGCCGTGCAGATAATGTATAAATCCGCGGGCGGCATCGTCATATTCCGAATGATGCGCTGTATTTAATCCGTAAACCATCATATTCATAAACTGGTTGCCGTTATCGGATTTTGCTTTATTACTACCCCAATAATAGGCATCGATATAAGCACGATATGGATCGTTCTTATTCTTATATTTCTGAAACAGTTCATTAAGCGCATTTGTATAAGCGCTTTTAATTTTATTCGCGACACCCGAAGTAGCTTTAGTTGATTTCAGATAATAGAGTAATCCGTTCTGATAGTCACTCTCGGATGAATAAATATATTCCCACTGAATTAAATGTATCTGTTGATAATGTGCATCGAAATAATCCCGGTATTTTTCTGCTCCGGTTAATACCAATAAATAAGCGGCAGCACAAGTCTGATTGGCTGCCTGCTGATAAGCATCATCTTCCACGGCATTTTGAGCAAAACCGGCATTGTCGTAATTTGAAGGAATTTTGTCGGGATTTTTTTCCAGCCATTCCCAGGCTATAATAGCAGCATTTCTAAGCCTTTCCGCAAAATCTTCCATACCCAAAAAACTTGGCAGCAAATTATAAATTAATGATGCATGTGCAAATACCCCGCAAGCAGATATGGTGGCCGAAGCGGTAGCCGGTGCATAAAATCTGGGAGAAGTATCTGCGCTGGGTGGACTTGCCGTTTGCCACTCAGTCACCGCAACTTTATGCAAAACAGATCCATCCGAATTCTGCATTTTCAGCATCCAATCCAATTCCCACTTTATCTCATCCAGAATATCCGGCATACTGTTACCCGATTCGGGTATATTAAAATCATCCCCCCAAATCTTAGACCTTTGTTCATACGCATAAAGTAAGTCGTGTACCGTACCATCCGCATAATTGATATACTTATTGTAATCCCCGGCATCGTGCCAACCGCCGGTAAGGTCTTTCGATGTCCCGCTACTTTGATCAGTGATTAACCTGCAATCCCGGTCCTGACCGGCACCAAAATGACAATATCCATCTTTCCAGTTTTGCCCCGCATATATTTCCCGCTTATCCGTACCGCAGCGCTGATAATAGAATGTGCGAAGCGCAGCTTTAAGTACATTACCATAAATGGAATCGCACAGCTCAAATGTATAGGAATGAACATTATTTTGGGGATCGTAAATATAATACTGGCCAGGTGTTGTATACTCAGAAAAGTCGAACCACCATATCTGATCACCCGACCCGGGATGAGTAGCGCCGGACTTCCAACTGGAAATGGCTGCACTAAAAACCATTTTATTCGAAGCAGATTCACGAAGCTCATATACATTTCCAGGCGTAAAATTTTGGCCGGCATTGTACCCTTTTATAGGATTGCTGATAACCGCTATCTTAATTGTATTGAGAGAATAGCCGAACTGATCGATATGAATATGACGGCTAAGGGTTCCGGGCTGCGCGAATAACTGCAAAGTTAAATTTAAAAAGATAATTATTTGAACAGAAACAATTTTTAAAGTTTTAATTTGCACCTCCTATTTCACCAAAATCAGTTTTTTTACTACGCTGCCCTGCCTGGTTTTCAAACGGTAAAAATACAAGCCCGAAGCCGCATCTTTTCCGTTTTTGTTTTTACCATTCCATATAAAGCGGTTCATTCCCGCTGCGGCCTGTCCGCGAAACAGGGTTTTAACCTTTTGTCCACGCACATCAAATATTTGAAGTTGGACCTGCATCGCCTGGGCAAGGGAAAAACGAATGGTTGTGCTGTTATTAAATGGATTTGGATAATTTTGTTCCAGATACAACCGCTCCGGCAGGATTTTTTTACCCTCTTTGATACCGACAGCGGACGTATTAAGACTGTATGTGTCGGCGGCGGAAAAGGGCTTTTTGGTTTTTAAATAGTACACATCACCGTCTCCGGGACTCTTTTGCGTCTCTCCATCGGGAAAGGAAGAATCTATTTCCCAGACAATATTTGCAGTACTTGTACCACCGCGCAGTATATAGATGACATCTCCCGGCTGCCATTCCGGATGGGAACCGGAAACAGCGCTCTCCATCGGACTATCGTTTACCAAATCCCGGATCAAAAAATTAACTTTGATATTGTTAACGGTCGTATCGACAATCCCATTAAAAAAACGGATTTCATAATCATACGGGTCGGCAGCATAAGAATTTTCACGTCCAATATCAAAATCCAGATTTGTGGCGCTTGCCTCGCTCCAGCCCGATTCATCGGCATCGAAGGCAAAGGAATTGTTTTGGAAAGACAGACGCATTCCGTCAAATAATCGGCCGGCCTGTGGATATTCCGGTAGCGCGTCACCTGTTATCAGATAGGTTTGATTCAGAGAGTCAAAAACAGAATACTGAATCTGCGCTGTGCTGGTATCGTCAAAAGAGATAAAATAGGTATTGCGGATTAACTGCTCCTCGTCGGTAATATCCGCAAAGAGTGCACCGCTGGCGGCGCCGGTTTTATGCACAATGCTGCTTTCGGGCAGCGGAGGGAAAGTATTATTAATCTGAATGGAAGTTTGTGTTTTAGCAGATGCCGTTCCGTCATTTGCCAAAAGTATTAATGTACAGTTACCGTTGGCAATTTTTTTTGTATTCAGCACATACGAACTGCCCGTAACAGAAATGGTATCCTGTCTCGTTTCCGACGAAACGATAAGGTGTAATTGCAGGGCATCCCCATCGGCGTCTCCTTTGAGCCAGGAAACGGTAAAATCTTCTTTAACCGAACGTCCTTCGGGAAAATCAAAAAAGATTTCCGGCGGCGTGTTACCGCTTTGGGTGTGCGCAATGGAAAAATAGCCTTCGCTCTCACCCAGCGCGTTGGTAACGGGTGAAACGGACTGCAGCCGTATCTTATAAAATGCCGAACCGGCTATGTTTTCTGTATTCCAGGTATAGGAACCCGTGTTCGGAACCACGCCAATCCCCGTCCAGCTTCCATCAACTCCACTCCGGTACGATATATAAAGCGTTGCATCTGTCGGAAGAGACGACGCATCCCATTGAATGCTTACGCTGTTTTCAAAAGCGCTGTTGGCCTGCGGCTCGGAGACGTTAATGGGATGGCTGGTTAACTGACTGCCCAAATTATCCCGGTAATAGGCGGCGGCATCATCGCTGTTCTGTTGCAGATCTTCTAAATCCTGGCCAAAGGCAAAGATCAGTCCCACCCGTTTTGTTTCGCCCTTCTTTAAATCGAAATAGCCGCTGCCTCCCAACAGAACATAGTCCCCGGCCGTTTCAAGTGTATCAATTTTTCCCGGGGTAAGATACTGCCATATTTTCTCATCATCATTCATACGGATTTCCGAAAAAAGCGGCGTTCTAAAGCTGGCAATACCCGGCATATCCGCTTCGTCCATATCTTTATACTCAAAAGCGGGTTCTCCCAATGTGGGTATGCCGTCTCCCTCGCCCGTATCAGAGGTTCCGGCGATTCCGTCGGCGCCAACATCATCCGTAGCCGCATTCCAGTCCCCGTCATTATCGATACCGTCATTCTGGCTTTCATCAACCAGCCCGTCCATATCGTTATCAATGCCATCCCCGGCATTTCCCGGCGTCTGCACAAATGAGATGCCAAAATAACCCGGCACAATATCAGGATTATTTATACTGCTGCCATCACCATCCCAGGCGTAAAGCATTTGGCGCTGCGGATCAAAGCTCTGCCAGTCATCACGCCAGTCGTCCGCCCCGCCGATATGCGGATCGCTCCAAACGCCAAACAGCATCTTATCCAAATCCCGATCGCTGACATTGGTCATATCCATCGTAACAAACACAACGTTTTCATAAAAATTATTTATCTGAAAAGAACGTACTTCCATCTGCACACCCAGCCCTCTGCGGGAGGAATCGTTTGTAAAGGGATAGTATTCAAATTCGAGATTGTCGCGGTCATCCATTCCGTATAACCGTTCCGAATAGACCGGCTGCTGCTCCCGGCCCCAGAAACCCGGCCAGGTATATTCTTCTGTTTCAGCGTTCCACCAGGATTGCGGCCAGCCGTCCGGGATTCCGTCTCCGTCCAAGTCCGGATCATTGTTTCCATTGATTTCCGGAGAAGAAAGGTCAAAATAGTCGAACGTTCCATTATTCTTAGAGGCAATGGGCTGCCAGCCCCAGCGGGTCTTCCCGTCGGGTGAAACTTCGCCTCCACTGCTTTTAAGTCCGTCTGATATGATATGCGCCATCCACCGGCCGCTGCCGGTTTCCTGAAACACATCGGGATGACTTCCCTGCGGTACTTCCACTTCGGCGCCCACAAAGAATCCGATTTCATAGGCATAACCGAGTCCGTTCCACACAAAATCAGTGGTTCTGTTTCCCGGTGAAGAGAAAGAGCCATAGTTCCACATTTGGGTGAGAATTTGATTGTCATTCAGAAGAACGCCGCTCCTTTGTGAACTATCCGCATAAAGGACAGCAACAAAAAAGATTAAAGAAAATGAAAAAATTAATTTTACATTCATCTCAAATTCTCCTATGAAGTACAAAAGGCAAATGCGGTTTTACTTACGAAATAATCTAAACCAATATAAATTCCAATAAAACACTATACAAATGCTAACAAACAAATACAGAATAAAAAGATCAATAGCTCCCGCGAAAAGCAAAAACACCGTACAATCTAAAGCTATTCAAAATAATTCCGATAGTTTGCATTTAGGAAAAACACTTAAAAGGAGTTGAATATGCTTAATTTACGCAAAACCTTTATACCTATTTTTTCTTTATTCTTTCTTCTCTTTTCAACGAGCTTTGCAGGACAGATTAAAAATGAAAAAAAGTCTGCGGATAATTCCCAGGTTCTTGACCTTAAACAATGCATCAACCTGGCCCTGCAGAACAACCACCAGGCTAAAATATCGGATCAGTCGCTACGGATAGCAGAAGCGCAGTATAAGCAGGTTATATCCTCATACTGGCCGCAAATTTCAGCTTCGGCTAACTATATTCGCTTAGACGAATCACCGATTTTTGTATATCCGGAAGAAACTTCAGAATATGTTGTGAACGGCCTTCTTCTGCCGGGACTTCCACCGGGTACACCGGTTAATATGACGGTAACCGTTCCAGAAAAACGCACCAAATTAATGGATCGAACGAACGGGACGCTATCTCTGGATTTTATGCTTCCGCTCTATTTGGGAGGCCGCCGTTCTGCTTTAAGAAAACAAGCCAAAGGACAAATAAATGTTCGGCAGCAGGAAAAGCGAAAATCGGATTTACAAATAATATATGATGTAAAAGAACGTTATTATGGGAATGTGCTGGCAAAAAAACTGTATAAGCTGGGACAGGAAACGGTTGACAGAGTGGATGTCACATTAGAGCTCACCGAAAATATGTATAAAAATGGTTCCGGCAAAGTGTCCAAAACCGATTTTCTTAAGAATAAAATGTTTTCCTCCAGTATTCATGCTTTGCAGACAACCCTTTCGTACAATTTAGAGTTGAGTGCTTCCGCACTTGCCTTTACCATCGCAGAAAAAGAGGCCGCTCCATTTGAGACAAAGGAGACTGAATTGCCTTATTCCCCCATCCAGACAGAGCTTCCGATAAATCTGAAAAAGACTTTTTCTAATAATCCGGATTGGCTTAAAGTACAGGAAGCCGCAAAAATCTATGACGCTAAAGTGGATGAAGCAAAAAGCGAATTTTGGTTTAAGGCCGCTTTAATCGGAAAAATAAATCATATTAAAAATAAATATAAATATGGCGCTGTTTCCACCCATGATAAAGATTCCTGGATGATTGGCGCTGGTGTGGAACTGCCCTTATTCAGCGGATTTAGTAGCCGCTACAAAGTGCAGGAAATGAGAGCGCGGGCTTCGGAACTCGAGGAAAAACAATATTTTCTTAAGGACGGCCTTGCCCTTCAGATAAAAAGCGCATTATTAAAAATAAAAAGCCTGCAGGATAAAGTTGTTTTTTCGAAAGACGCAATGAAGGCTGCAATTGATAATCGTGAATTAACCGAGAGGGCTTATAGTATTGAAATGGCAAGCGCGCAAGATATGATTCAGTCCCAGTTATTTGAGTCTCTGGCAATTGCCCAGTATTACAAAGCGCTGTACGATCATCTGATGGCAAAAGCAAATCTAGACCTATTAACGGGCATAGAAACCGGTATTTAAAGTGAAAATGAAATCCACTAAAGAAAGATTGAATCATAAACCTTTTGAGATTTGGATGCGTTGGAATAAGAAAATAATTTTTTTTGTATGTCTTTGGTTGTTTCCAATTTTGCTTTTCAGCCAGGATATACAATCGCATCCGACTGTTTCATTGCACATGGCCTACGATGAACATCTTTTTAGTGGTGTTAAGAAGAATGATGTCCTGACCGCTTTAAAGCTATGGGTTAAAAAATTTACGTCAGAATTAAAAACACTGGCCCATATTAAACCGGACATAACTCTGCATTATGTAGGAAATATAAACACATTGTTGGCAACAAGTACATACACTAATTTTGATATTGTAAATCTACTCAGTATCGACTATATACGTTATGCCAACAGGGATTATTGGATTCCCATAGCCGTTTCAATAGATGACGGTCATGTTCCGGAAGAATATCTTTTGCTTGTTCAGCGGGATGGCGGAGTTAACAACCTTAAGCAGTTACGGGGAAAGTCCATCAGCATCCTAAAGGGACCTGACAGCCGTTTTAGCCGTGCCTGGCTGCAAAACCAGACTCTTGAAAATTTTAAGCGTCCTGCTGCCGGATTTTTTAAACAGATTAAAGAGAACGAAAAAGTTTCGAATGTTGTATTGGATGTTTTTTTTAATAAAATGGATGCCTGCCTGGTTGGGTACAATGCGTACCAAATAATGACGGAACTCAACCCCCAAATAAAGAAAAGATTGAAAATAATTAAATCATCGCCCGGTTATATAAAGGGATTGGTATGCATACGGACGGATTTTAATCCGGCATATTATGCCGATATACTGGATGGACTTTTGAATTTAACCAATTCTAAGGCTGGCAATCAAATCCTTAAGCTTTTTGGCGAATCACGCTTAATTCCCTTTGAACCGCGTTTCCTTAAAAATATTGAACAATTAGTTTCTGATCAGAAAAAATTATCGGAATTAAACAAATGACATTTAGGACTAATTTACGGATCAGATTTATCCTGATTTTAATCTTTTTTATGAGATTCAGCATCCGCTACAAAGTGCAGGAAATGAAAGTACGGGCCTCGAAACTCAAGGGAAAGCACAATTTTCTTAAGGACGGCCTTGCCCTTAAGATAAAAAGCGCATTTTTAAAAATTAAAAGCCTGCAGGAAAAAGTTGTTTTTTCGAAAGAGGCAATGAAGGCTGCAATCGCTAAACTGAATTTAATCGAAAGAGCTCATAGTATCAGAATACCCAGCGCAGAAGATATGATCCATACACAGTTTTTTGAGTCTCTCTCCATTGCCCAGGATTACAAAACGCTCTATGATCATCTGATGGCAGAAGTGAAACTGGGTTTATCAAACAATGCACAAACCGGAATTTAAAGTGAAAATAAATTTCCTATTTTTAGTCTTACTGCTGTGGCTGCCAATTAAAAACTTCAGCCAAACTCATGCCCCTTCAACATATTTTTTTAGGGCGGCGTTTGACAATAAATTGTTTATAGATGTCAACCGAAATGATGCACAGAGTGCATTAAGACTTTGGACAAAAGAAATTAGTAAAAATTTTACAAACAACAGCCATCTCGCAGATTCTAACCTGACAATACAAATTGAAATCTCTTTAGTCGATAAAATTGATTCTGTACTCAATAAAACATCAAAAATAGAGTATGATATAATAAACCTGCTCTCTATTGATTATATTCAGTATCATAATTCAGGACTCTGGAGTCCAGTCGTTTCGTCCGCTGGTACCGGACATTATCCGGAAGAGTATGTCCTTTTAGTACACAGAAATACGAGGATTCCCGATTTAAATAGTTTAAAAAACAAAAAACTCAGAATACCGTTTAACCAGGACATTCCCATCAGCACGATGTGGTTAGAGAATACGGTACTATCAGAATATGGTGTTCTGCCAGATGCATTTTTTAAGACTATTTCAAAATCAGGTAAATCTTCTGCTGCTGTTCTGGACGTTTTTTTTAAAAAGGCAGATGCCTGTCTGGTAGGATATAATGCTTTTAAAACAATGGCCGAGTTAAATCCTCAAATCGAAAAAAAATTAAAAATAATACGAACCTCGCCCCCATTTATTAAGGGAATTACCTGTATCAAAAAATCTTTTTATGACTGGGCTAAACCAGATGTAATATATGTTTTAAATAATCTTCAAAAAACAGCTGCAGGCAGGCAGGTTCTAGCACTTTTCGGACAATCCCGCGTTGTTCCGTTTAAAGAAAAAGATATTTTAAGTATTCAAAAAATGGTACAAGAACATAAAAAACGTATCTCTAAATATAAAGCACGGGAATTAAATAAATGAAGCGGCAAGTATTTTTATATATGAGAATGCTCTTTCTCCTCTTTTTCATTTTCATCTTCGATATCAACTTAGTTGCGGCCCAAAATACAAAAAATGAAAAAACAATAAACCTGCATTTAGCCCTGCCGTTTCATGTGCTGGATGAGTTAACCCGCAAGGATGCGCAATTTGCAATGGATATGTGGACAAAAGAGATTGTGCGAATAGTTAAGAAACAAACCAATATCCATTTTATTGTAACATCTGATTTTTTAGAAAACGATTATACACAAACAAATCTAAGCTTAAGCAAAAAATTTGACCTCATTATATTGGGAGCTCTCGATTTTTTTGATTATAACTTCGATAAATACTGGGAATCCGTAGCCTTAACCACGGTAAAGGGGCACTTTCCTGAGGAATACCTTGTTTTGGCGCGTAAAGACAGAAACTATAAGGATATCCGCGACTTGCAAAGTAAAAAGATTGCTCTTTCAAAAAACCAGGATGAACGAATAATAGAATACTGGTTAAATTATCTTCTGCAAAAAAAACATTTTGGAAGTGCCGATGATTTTTTCAAATCACAGACATTTGTTACAAAAGATTCCAAGGCAATCGTATCTGTCTTTTTTAATAAAGCCGATGCCTGCGTTGTTAATTACAACCAGTTTCAGACAATGGTTCAGTTGAATCCACAAATTGGCCAAGACCTTGTGGTTATCGCGCAATCACCTGCATTTGCACGCGGTATGTTCTGTTTGAAAAAAACACTCGATGAGAAAATCAAACAAATTATAACAAACGCGGCACTTGATCTTAATAAATCTCAAAGGGGAAAACAGATACTGGCGTTTTTTGGTCAGTCGAGTATGATTCCCTCAAAACCGGAATACCTGGAAACACTTCGTGAGCTGGTACAGAACTCTAAGGCTTTGGCTAAAAAACGGCAGCAGTAATTACCCAACAGGGACGGGAATGAATGTAATGAATATGCACTGGGACAACATAAAATTTTTTATTGGAATTGTCATATTCTTTTTAAGTTGTAGTACCGTTTTTCCCCAGATACCCGGGCAAACTTTAAATATTGGGTATTCTGCGAAACTCTTTTCCGGAATTGATTTAAACGATGCTCAGGTCGCCATTGATTTATGGTCCAAAGAACTGGCCAAATCAATAAATGATAAATTCAGCTTTAACTACACGGTACGATCTCTGATTATTGAAGAAAATAAGTATTATTTAGAAGCGCCAAATACGGTAGAAATGGCATTACTTTCCGTAACGGCATTGGATTTTGTCCGGTTTCACAATAAGGCTACATGGATACCGATGTTTT
>JANTFQ010000048.1 GCA_024763405.1 Calditrichaceae bacterium | reverse complement strand
GGGAAAGAAACGCAGACAATGCTGTTTTTAAAGCAGGAATTGTAAGGCTGTCGGAGAAAAGTATTTGCCGGAAACGGCTGCTGTCACGGCCGGCCTTTTTAACCAGTGTTTTAAGAAGATATTTTTGATTAAGTGTGTTTTTCCCATTAAGCAGAGAAATAATAAAGGGGATGTCTTTATAATCAGCCGCGTAAGATAAATAATAGGCTATCGCGACGCTGGAATCCTGCGGGGAAAAAGAATGGCCAATACCCTTTCTGCGTAAATGCGCCAGGGCGGCCAGCGTTTGCTCCGGATGTGCACCAGACCGAAGCCGCTCTTTAAAAAAAGCAAAGGCCTGGTTTGATCCGCATTGTGAAAGGGCAAGAAGTAACGTTGTTTGCAACGGTGCGGTCAGCGAATCGAAAGGTAAACGAAGCAGGGCTTTTTCCGCTTGGGGACTTCCTGTTTGCCCGAGAGCAAAGATAGCCTCCTTTAAAAGTGAGTCGGAGCCAGTGCTCTGAAGGAGATGGCTTAAAAAAGGAATACAGCTACGGCATTTTGCCTTGCCGATGGAATTAAGAAGGGTTTGCTTTTGATGTTCGGTTTTAAGCTGTTGGTAAAGAGTTTCCCACACCGCGGCGTCTGCTTCTCTGCTGTACTCCAACGTTTTAATCCGGGTATAAGAATCATCTGGCTTTTGTTCCTTGCCGCAGGAAAGAAAAGAAAACAAAATAATGAGCAGGGAGAATAAAAACTTGAACATAGAGCGCACCTTTAGTAAATAAATAACATCTTCCCGAAAAAGGGCAGACGAAATATGTTTTCGCCCGACGTTGGCGATATTACAAAAAATATAGAAAAGGGCAAAATGAATTCAGAAGAAATGAGTCATACCAAAACCCTGTATCAAAGCGCGGAAGTTCTTATATTTACAGCTTTTACGCACAATAAAAAAGGATTGACATTAATTTTTTATTTATTTACCTTATTTTTATTTTTTTTGACAGCATAAAGCTGAATAATATTGATTTGAAATATAATTTTTTGGAGGCAAAATGGCAAAAAATGATGGTAACGGATCCATCGTATTAAAACTACTAATTGTCGTACTGGCAGTCGTTTTAATCGCAGTAATTATAATTCCCGCACAGCTATGGGAACAAGAAGCTCGTGAAATGAACGAAGGCCGCGCCAATATGAGCAGTATTTATGAAGCGGAACGGTTTTATCACCGGCTAAACAATTCGTTTACTTCCGATCCGGCAGAGCTTCTGCGCGTGGTCCGGGAAGATTCTTCGTTGCAACGCCTGCAGGGACTGGTCAATCACACGAAGGAATTAACAAGTTTGATGGATGCCTATATCAATATTCCGTTTATCCAGGACCTTGCCACCTTTAACGAAAAGGTTGACCAGATTATGGAAGATCTGGAATCAAACAAACGTAATTTCCGTAATTATGAAGATATTAAAAATGAAGCAGAAGACTTAAAGATGCATATTTCTGTTTTTAATTCTTCAGACGAATTTCCCAATTATAAAAGTACCAGTGCTTTTATTGATTCACTCGTAAAATTACGCCGTGATTTGTCAGATTTTTCGCTTTTAAGCGGTGCGGCAAAAGCCAAAGTATTTACGGACACGCTGCAAAGAATTTTTCCGCAGGTTAATGTTGAAAGTCTTTCGGAAGCCTGGGCGCCATTGTCGGAACGGGTAAAAGTTCTTGTTAAAAACATTTTGCACTCAGATCTGGTTAATGTAACCAGTGTCGGAGATCGGGTTCGGGATTTTATAAAAGAAGCCGACAAAAGTCTGAATATGATGCAGACGGCGAACCGTTCAGAAGACCTGGCAACGGCACAAGAGGTAAGTAAGAAGTTTGACGATAAATACCAGGTGTTTTTAGGTGATTTTCTCATTACCAGTAAACGCGCATTATACCGCCTCGCAGATGCGGATTCAATGGTTCTTCATTTGACAGAAAATAAATTTTTCTGCCCTGTAACCGGCAGCCAAATTAAAATAATTATTTCGGATGATTCTTCCGCAGTAAAAATTGAAAGCCCGATACTGTTGGATGAACTGAAAGAAAAGCTTACACCGGTGGTTGACGAAACGAAAAACCTGGCGTCTATGATGGCTTTTAAAGCATATATCAATGCATTAGACAGCATAAATGCTAAAGGTTACGCGATCCGGAAAAGATTGCGTAAAAACACCGACATTTTTATCGCATATAAGCAAATGGAAGAAGTTATAAAACGTTTTAACAGTATAATTGTGATGACCGCTTATGCCGATCTTGACCGGTTGATTCAGCGGACACCACAAAGCGAGAGTTTTAGCGAATTAAAAGAGTTGACGGAAAAAAGCCTTGCCGGTATTCGGGTGTTTAACCAGGCCTATTCTGAAAACACATTTGGAAATTTAGATACTCTGCACAGAGATCTCAGCAATGCGATTTTCGAATATGACTCGCTGTTATCAAAAGTGCGTCGTCTTCCCAAAGATATCGTGAATTTCGAAGAAGACAAAGTGCAGCTGGACCAATTGCTCGATAACATCAAAAATGCAGCCGATGGCAACCTGAGCACTTTAGAAGACCAAATCGGTAAAATATTCTTGTTTACTTCGGAAGGATCTACCGAAACGAGATATGGTGTTTTCAAGAAAAAAATTGTTAATTTTGGCTATGTTACCCGCGGCAGCAAGAGCTGGGAAGAAAAATAATTAATATTGCTAACCCATAACAAAAGGAGGGGTGTCCCTCCTTTTTTATTACTTGAAACGGCCTATGAATAATCAAGTTGGAATCGCGTTTTCAGATACTCTTTTGCATACAGCGTTTGCCCGGGACGGACAAGATTTAAAAATCAAGGCAGTTCCCTATCCGTTTGAATTTTCTTATGAAACGCTGTTTGAAGAAAGACATTTAGAAGCACTTGCACGCATACTGGAAAATGCAGCGGACAACGAAACGTCCGAAGAGACGGCATTGTCGGTTTCACTCCCGATGAGTTTTGTACATGCAAAAAAGATTGCCCTGCCCCTCGACGCAGATGCGGAGCTTCTTCAGCACCAGGCGGAATGGGAGCTTAAAAATTATCTTTCCGGCAACCTTGAGGAATATAAAATAATTAATACCCGAACAGAATTTATTCAGGGTAATTATCGTGAAATCGTTTTTCTGGCGTTTAAAAAAGAAATTATCAGCGCTCTGCAGCAATTGGCAGAGCTCAGCAAGATGACGCTTAAGAAAATTGTACCGGTTAATTTTTTGACAGCGGATATTCTGCAGGAGAATAATTCGGAAAACGCCTTCGTCCTCCGGCTGGGAAAACAGAGCATAAATTCGCAACTATTTATTGACGGGAAATATTATATTTCCTATATAGACAGCGTAAAAAGCGGTTCTATTGACCTGGAACAGCAGTTGTTCGAAATATCAAAAGACCGCATAAACACAACAGAGGAAATGCTCCGAAAACTTCCTTTTACCCAGGAGAAGAAACTAAGCTTTTTTATCTATGGCGATGGATTAACCCCGCAACTAGAAAAACAGTTCGAAGATCAGTTCACGGAACCTGTAATGAAATTAAAAACAGCACAGCCGGAACAATTCGGTTCCGGTCTGGAAGCCGTGCAAGTTCTGATTGATTAATACAAGAATTTTGGGAGAACTAAATGGCAAATTTTGATTTGATTAGCGAGGATGATTTTTTTTCCGGTGAAGATAAGAAAAAACCGGATCAGGAAAGACCTGAAAAATCGCAGCCGGACGAAGATCTTTTTGCCAGGCCGCTTCCGGAAATTGAAGACACTGTTTTTGAACACGAAGAACTATCGGAAGACCCCTTGGCCCTGGAGGATATCGCCGAAACGGAATCAGTTCCACAGGATTTTAGCGAAGATGTAAAAGAAAATTTTGATTTTACGCCGACCGATACAGATACAGCAGAACCAGATTTTTCCAATGAACCGGTCGCTGTACCGGAACCCACCCCCAAACCAGAGCCAGAATCTGGGTATGAACCCGAAATGGCTGAGGGGAGTGAAGAGGCGCTTCCGGATTATTATGATGACAAACAAAAAAAACTAAGTTATAAACCGTTTATAATAGGGGCGCTTATTGTGATATTGCTTGGTGCTCTTTTATATATGGGAAAAATATTCTTTTTTGATTCTTCAAAAACAGCGACTGTTGAAAAACAGAAAACAGAACAAGTCGCAAGCGAAGTGAAGGGGCCCTCCCCCGAAGAAGTCCGTAAAACAAAATTTTACACAGATCTTGCTGGAAAAACCAAAGCCGCGACATCTAATATCACCAGTGTTTCCGGAGCTGTGCTGCAAAAAGCGCGTCTTTCCAGTGTTTTGTTTTATGGTTCCGACTTTACCTTCGAAGCCTTTGCTAAAAATAGAGCAGGGCTGGCAACGCTCAATATAAAACTTAAAGAAGAATTTAAAAACAATAAGATTAAAATAGTTTCATCCCAGGATCGGCCGGGAACAAACGGGGGCGTTTTCGGGATATATAAAATGACCCTGGCCGGAGGTGGCGGTTCTGCCGCAAGCGCGGTTAGCAATCCTTTTAAGTCTGCCTCGGAAGCAAAAGACTGGCTGACTTTTCTGGTAGAAAACGGATCGCTTAAAAAGAAGGCGATGCAAACCCGATCATTGGGGCGCCGAAACGGATTTGATGCGGTGGAGTTGGATGCTTCTGTTTTTGGAACCCGTGATAACTGTCTGCAATTGATAAAAAGTATCGGGGATGCAAACCGTAATATTTCGGTTTCTAAATTGAGTTTAAATGCTGTCGATCAACGTAATTTTAATTCCAAGAAATACCAGATGCGGCTCATTCTCCAGGTTTTTATGTAGGTTTGTTTCTGTAAAATGCGCATTATTTCCGGAATCTACAAAGGCCGGCGGCTTAAAGGCAGTAAAGATAACAGTATACGACCTGCCACCGACAGAGTAAAAGAATATATTTTTAGCATCCTTCAGGATTTCCCGCAGGAAGCGTTTGTTTTTGATATTTTTTCCGGCAGCGGAGGACTGGGTTTAGAAGCAATAAGCCGGGGAGCGCAGAAAGTCCTTTTTGTTGATAAAGCATATTCCTCCATTCAGGTTTTAAAAGAGAATCTTAATACCGTAAAAGTACCGCAGGATAAATACCAAATTGTACAAAAAGACGCCCTTGCCTTCGCCCGCTCCGAAACTGAAAATGCCGACTTATGTTTTATGGATCCACCGTATAAATACCCAGCGCTGCAAGAACTAATAGACGCTTTTTTTGCCAATCAAAAATTAAAAAAAGGCGGCATCCTGGTTCTGGAACATGAAGTAATAAATCCTATTCTGGAAGAAAGCGAGCGATACAATCTGTTTTCACAGAAAAAAATCAGCCGCAGCCTCATCAGTTTTTTAGAGTACAAGGACTAATATGGAAAAAAGAACGGCCGTATATCCGGGAACCTTTGACCCTATCACCCTGGGTCACATTGATATTATTGAGCGTAGCTGCAGAGTTTTTGATAACGTAATTGTTACATTGGCAATAAATCCCAAAAAGACACTCTTGTTTAGTCCCGGGGAACGGAAAGAAATGGTCGAAAAAGCGGTGGAACATATTCCAAATGCCAGCGTTGTTGTGTTCGATGGATTAATTGTGGATTTGGCGAAAGAACGGGGCGCTTCGGCCATTATTCGTGGGCTGCGGGCAATTTCGGATTTTGAATTTGAATTTCAAATGGCCCTGATGAACCGGAATCTGGCCGAAGGCATCGACACGGTCTTTTTTATGCCGGATGAAAAATATACCTATTTAAGCTCATCAATTATTAAAAATGTTGCCAGTTTCGAAGGCGACATTAATAAATTTGTTCCGGACTTTGTTGCCCGGAAACTCATACAAAAATTTAAAAAGGAAATATAAAATGGGTTTGATTGATCAAATAAGACAGAACGCACGGGAGGAAGTAAAAACAATTTTACTTCCCGAACCCACCGATCCCAGGGTGCTAAAGGCTGCCGATATTCTCAAAAGAGAAAATCTGGTTACACCGGTTTTATTGGGAAATGAGCAGGAAATTAAAAAAATAGCCCGGGAAGAAAACGTATCGATTGACGATATTCAAATCATCGATCCCTCTCTTTCGGATAAAACGGCTGGTTTTGCCGAAGAATATTTTCAACTTCGTAAACATAAAGGAATGACCGAAGCGCAGGCAGCAGAAACGGTAAAACATCCCTTGTTTTATGGAGCTTTCATGTTGCGGAACAATTTGGCCGCCGGAGCCGTCGCCGGGTCGCTCTCCCCGACCGCCGATGTGATGCGGGCCGCGATTCAGGTTGTTGGAACAGCGCCTGGGATAAAAGCGGTGTCCAGTTCTTTTGTAATGGTCCTTACCGACGGACGGGTAATGACCTTTGGGGATTGTGCCGTAATTCCCAATCCTAATGAAGAACAGCTGGCCAGCATCGCCATCAGCAGTGCTAAAACACACGAGCGTCTCGCCGGAGAAAAACCCAACGTTGCCATGTTGTCTTTTTCCACAAAAGGAAGTGCGAAACATGAAGACGCTGAAAAGGTAATTAATGCCACAAAGATGGTAAAAGAGCTTGCGCCGGAATTAAATGTTGACGGCGAACTTCAGTTTGACGCGGCTCTGCTGGAATCCATTGGGTCCAAAAAAGCGCCGGGAAGTCCCGTTGCCGGGAAAGCCAATGTTTTTATCTTCCCGGATTTAGACGCTGGAAATATTGGCTATAAAATTACACAGCGTCTCGCGGGGGCGGAAGCGGTTGGCCCTGTTGTGCAAGGCCTGGCCAAACCCTATAACGATTTATCGCGTGGCTGTAGTGTGGACGATATTGTAAATGTTGCCTGTATTTGTAGTGTGTTGTCATAAGGAAAAAGGAATTTAAAATGCCGACATATGAATATGTGTGTAAAGAATGCGGACATCATTTTGATGCCTTTCAGAGTATTTCTGCGGAGCCGTTAAAAACATGCCCCGAATGCGGTGGCTTAATAGAGCGTAAAATATTCGGTGGCGCCGGGTTGATTTTTAAAGGGTCGGGGTTCTATGAAACCGACTATAAAAAAGCATCTACCGGGCCAAAGGGAAACGGGTCTAAAAAAAGTACAAAAAAAGCGAGTTAAATAGTTTTTTTTCTTTGTTTTATTTATTATCTTCTATATGCATTTGTGAATAAATTATCAGCTTGCGTTTGCGGGCTGTTGGGATATTAACATTAGGGAAAGGAAGTTTTTATGTCAAAGCTAAAAGAAGTGTTAGCTTCAAAAATTGATGACCACCGTAAACGGACAACGCGTCTGTTAAAAGAATACGGTGATGTAAAGGTTCAGGAAATTACAATTGCTCAGACCATCGGCGGCGCCCGCGGCATTAAATCGCTGGTTACCGATATTTCCTACCTCGATCCTTTTGAAGGAATTCGTTTTCGCGGAATGACCATCCCCGAAGTAATGGAAGCGCTTCCAAAACCGGAAGGTAAAGACTATCCGTATGTGGAAGGCTTTTGGTACCTGCTGCTTACCGGCGACGTTCCCACCAAGGCAGAAGCCGAAGAAGTGGTTGAAGAATTTAAACAGAGACGAGACATACCGCAGTATGTAATTGATGTTTTAAGAGCAATGCCAAAAGATACCCATCCGATGACCATGTTCTCTGCCGCTATTTTAACCATGCAGCGCGATAGTAAATTCGCAAAATTCTATGCAGAGGGCTTTAATAAAATGACCGCATGGGATCCCATGTATGAAGATGCGCTTGATATTGTAGCAAAACTACCTTCTATCGCTGCGTATATCTATCGTTTAAAATATAAAAATGATGAACATATTCCATCAGACAACTCCTTGGATATGGGCGGCAACTTTGCACATATGATGGGTATTGATAATCCGTATGACGATGTAGCCCGTATGTATTTCATCCTGCATTCCGATCATGAATCGGGAAATGCTTCGGCACATACCACCCATCTGATTGCTTCCACATTATCAGACGCATATTATGCACTTTCCGGCGGAATGAACGCACTGGCCGGGCCGCTGCATGGATTGGCAAATCAGGAGGTTTTACGCTGGCTGCAGGGTGTAATGGATAAACTGGCCGGTAAAGAACCGACACCGGAAATGATGAAACAGTTTGTTTGGGATACGCTGAACAGCGGACAGGTTATTCCGGGTTACGGACATGCCGTGCTTCGTAAAACAGACCCGCGCTACCAGTCACAGCGTGATTTCTGCCTGAAACATCTGCCCGATGATAAGATTTTTAAATATGTCGATATGCTCTATCAGGTAGTTCCGGATATCTTAAAAGAACATGGTAAAGCCAAGAATCCCTGGCCGAATGTGGATGCACAGTCCGGCGTGATTCAATGGTTCTACGGTTTAAAAGAATATGATTTCTATACGGTATTGTTTGGTGTGGGACGCGCTATCGGTGTTTTAGCAAACATTACCTGGGATCGCGCTCTTGGTTATCCGATTGAACGACCCAAGTCACTCACAACCGCAATGCTGGAAGAGATTGCCGGAATTAAATAGCCGGGTATGTTTTTTGCGGATAAAGATAAAAAAAGGGCGCTCAACCGGGCGCCCTTTTTTTATAATACACAATAATTCCTAAAACAAATTATGCTTTTTTCTTCATTCCTTTTTGCATCCACCGTTTCGCAATAATAAGCCCTATTGGCGAAATCATAGCAATTATTCCATAAATAAACCACATAGTTCCGGAATCTCCGACAAGACCGCTTTCCGGCCTGGGGATGTAAACAGAAATAAAATAACCGGAATACAAACCAGTTACCACTTTCGTTAAAAACCAGGGCAACTGGCCGATACCCATATAAGCTCCCGTTTTTCCTTCCGGTGCAATCTCTGCAATCCATTGTAAAAAGCGGGGCTGCCACATGGCTTCACCAATAGACATAATTAACACGTAAGATAAAAACAGGTACATGTTTGGGCCAGTTGAAAGTAGAAATGTGGGAAGAGCCATCACAAAAGTACCGTAAATCATCATTTTATATACATTAGCCCGGGCGGTTAATCCTGCAACAACCGGTGCCAGGACAAAAATCAAAATAGGATTAAGGTTGGAAAACAACTCAAAGTATTCACTGACCACGGAACCATGGAAAGCCCGGTCAAGATAATAGGGTAGGGTAAGCCAGTTATGGGCAAAGAGTGTTTGTACCGGAATAAGCATAAAAATGAAAAATACAAAGCGTAAATCCCTAAACGGATGATCCGGCCGGTGCCGTAGAAACTCCCACCCGGCGGCAAGAGCAAAAAGAATAAGTAACGTAATAGAAAGAGGAAAAGAAAACAGGACGCTACCGGTTTTAATCAACACGCTTAAAACCGTAAAGACAAACAGGCCAAAACTTAAACCATAAAGCAACTGGTTATTAATGTTTTCATCATCGCTTTTTTCTTTAATATCCTCAGAAGAGTCTTCCGATTCTTCGCGTTCTAATTCTAAAGTTTCTTTAGCAACCTGCTCAATAGCCGCTTTGTCGGTTTTTTTTGTAATAATAACAAGGGTTGTTATTAAAGCCAGGGCAGTTAAGGCTGCATATAGCCAAAACACAGCCGTTAGTCCGTTTGGCGGGAAAACACTTTCAAAATGATGACGTGTAATAGGAGAAATAAAGCCGGAAAAAAAGGCACCGAAATTCATTAAACCATAAATGACCGCATATCCCATTGCGGCTGTCTGTGGATTTGTATAGCGTTTAATACCGGCATAGGAAGCGGGCTGATATAAACCATACCCGGTAACCATTAGTAAAAGACCGGCACTCATTGTAAAAAACATGGGAGACATGAGCCCGCTACCCAAAGGAAAAGTACCGGAAATAGCAACTAAAGACCGGCCGAGAAACATTACCCCGAAGGCAATTGCAAGAGAGCGCCGGATTCCCAGTTTATCGGAAAGTCCGCCAAGGATAAGCATAGCAAAGGTGATACCGCCGGTAACAAAGCTATACACCCAACCGGCATGTAAATCGGATAGTTGTACGTTCTCGGAGGCATATTTACCAAGAATTGTTAAAATACCAAAATATACTAACCCTTCCAGAACATAGGGAATATTAATCCCCCATAAGGCACGGGGGGCTTTAAAAAAGGCCCTAAAAGTACTGCCCAATTCGTTAAATGAATCAATAATTACGTCTTTAAAACCTTTCTTTTCAGAAGCGTCGTTTTGTACAGAATCAGACATAAAAACCCCTTTACATTATGAATAAAAGTATCTATCAGAAAATGCTAAATATACAAAGGAGAGACGGAATTTTAAAATTTATTTAGAAGATGTAAAGGTACTCTTTTTTATGATGGACTCTGTTCAGGCTAATTATTCAGTCCGGCCATCTCTTTGCCAGAGAAAAGTTGTTAAACCACCTTCGGTACTGAGCCATAAAAAATCACCATCCACATCAATATGATACACTTTGTTAGAGGCAAGTCCGTCCTTACGGGTGTACAAATACCAGTAATTCTGAACGGTATCGTAGCGCAGCAGACCTTTATTCGTGGCAAACCAGACAAAATTATTGCTGAAGCCAATATCATAAAAGCGAGCATTAATCTGGTTTTGAATCTGTGTAAACGAAAACCACTGTTTGCTTTTTCGATTATACAATATGACGCCGGAAGGCCCGGCAATCCAGAGCGAATCGCCCTTGGTATTTATAGCCGTTGAACCGTATTCAGACAAAGCGGCACCGACATTAAAAAAAGAAAAGCGGTCGAATTGGGGGTGATACTCATATAAACCGTAATCCGTGGCAACGAGCAGAGTGGAGTCAAGTGCGGTAAGCTGGTGTACTTCTAAGGTGTTAATCGTTTTATCTTTGGGAAGTTCGATACTATTATCGCCGGGATACATCCAACCCAGCCCGGCGCCGGTAGCAATAAATAATTTGCCGTCAAAAAATTTTAAATCGTAAACCGGCTCCGAAAGAAGACGGGAATACGCCTGAACGGTAGACCAGCGATGTGTTTTTTTTGAATATTTTAGCACCCCCTGATCCGTGCCAAAAAAGATAAACGGATCACTCCCGGTAATCACATTAACATTACCGCTGAGTATATCATAATTATAGCGCGCTTCAAAATACGTCCAAACATCGAGCGAATCATTCCAGAAAACAATTCCGCCGGGTTCGCGCTTTTTGCTTAAACC
>JANTFQ010000047.1 GCA_024763405.1 Calditrichaceae bacterium | reverse complement strand
TCCGGCGAGACGAAAATGAGGATGGTTGGAAGGCCTGAGCCGGGCAAATTGCCAGATGCCGGCGTTCAGTGGCGCCGTGTCCAGAAAAGAGCACTCCCGTTTATAGCGGCTGTTCAGTTTTAAAATAGCGTTGTCGGAAGAGCTATGCGGAAGAAAGCCGGCCGTCCCGGCGTAGATGGCGCAAACAGTGTCCGGGTGCGCCTGCTGCGAAAGCCAGGACCAGGGCAGGCGTTGTGCCAGCAATTGAAAAGCCCCGCTGTTAGCGGAATAACCCAAAGCCCGTAAAAAATATTCATAAAAAACCTGCTCGGCGCTGTTTAACTGTAACAGGGTTTGAAAAAGATGCTCTTTTAAATGGAACCGTTCCAGGGCCAGCCCGGCGAGCAAAGGAAGATGACCCGCCCGGAGAGAGCAGGGCTGCCGATGCGTTTTATCGGAGCTGTCCGGCAGGGGAATGGTCGGAATAGAATCGGGGTTCTGTTCATGCTGCACGGAAGGAAGAGCGCCGCCGGAACCGCTGACAATATGCAACAGCACATCCGCGAAAGCAGGATCCAGATGGTGCTGATGACGGTACCAGTCCTGATATTTGAGATGGCATTCCACATCGCCCTGGAAAACAATACCGTCGAGGCGAAAACGGGCGGACCGAAAATCCGGACCGCGGGCGGTGTTCAGACGCCCGGGCCGCAAGACCTGCAGGGTGCGTCCGCCGGAGTGGATGGTCTCTCCGCTGAGTGCCAGCTGCTGCCAGCGCTCGTATAGCAGGCTCTCTTGCATAAGGCGCTCTGTTTTGCTATATTTCCAAACGCAATATTATATAACTATCGGAATATATAAAACATTTTCAAGGATTTCAAGTATGCGGATTAATCCCCATTCCGTAAGTGAACGCATCGACTGGCTGCGTAAACAAAATGGTTTGAGCCAGGAAGAACTGGCCGCGGCGCTTCAGGTAAGTCAGCCGGCGGTGAGCAAGTATCTGCGCAGCCGGGTGCCTCCTGCCGGAACGCTGCTACGTTTGGCAGAATTGGGCTGTACAACCATTGAATGGATTTTAACCGGTCAAAAATCCTATTCTTTCGATACGGGAGCGGCCGGGGTGCAGGAGCCGGAAACAGCCTATGATGCCGATTGGCGAATCACCCGGAAAATTGCGGCTTTGCCTGTTCCGTTAAAAGAAGCCGTTATGCGTATTGTTGAGGAACTGGTGGAAAATAAGAAGGAACGCCCTGCTACAGGTTACGCTGCTGAATGAGTTCAGTGAGGCGCAGCAGCAAAGATTTGGCCTTTCCGTCCGAAAGTTTAGCGAGCTGATCATAGGCACTGTTAAAATACCCCTGCACCAATTCTTCCACTTCCTGCAGAATTCCGTTTTCGCGCAGCAGGGTACGGTATTCTTTTAGAGATAAATCCCACAGGATACGTCCGCCTAAATGCGGTTGAAGCTTGATGGTTAAAATGGTTTGTTTATGCATCGATAAATCGCTGCCCGCGATTTTGCCGATGGCAGCCGTTTCGCCCATGGTATCCAGCAGATCATCCTGAATCTGAAAGCCCATTCCCAGAGCATAGCCATAGGTTTTAAACCATTCGATTTCTTCCCCGGACGCCCCGGCAATCATCGCGCCCATTTCACAGGAAAGCTGCAGCAGAACGGCTGTTTTACGTGCAATCATATCCAGGTAAGCCGTTTCGGTGACCTGCTGTTCTGTCTCAAACATCTTGTCCTGCCCCTGGCCTTCACAAATAACGATCATGGTTTCGGTAAACCGTTCGGCCAGGGCAGCCCGGTCCGTAGAGGTGGTGCGCAGCAGTTGCTGAAAGGCAAAGCCCATTAAACCGTCTCCGGCCAGAATAGCTGTCGGGATATCCCATTTTTTATGGACGGTCTCCTGTCCGCGCCGGGTGTCATCATTATCCATAATATCATCGTGGACCAGCGTAAAATTATGCAGCAATTCCACCGCTACCGCGGCAAAACGTGCCTGTTCTGCCTCCCGTCCCAGCGCTTCAGCAGCCAAAAGGACTAATAATGGACGGATTCGTTTACCCGGTATTGTTAAAAAGTAACGGATGGGATCATAAAAGAGGGGGATGCCTGGTTTAAATTCCAGTCGCTCCAGTTCCCGGTCGATAATCTGATAATACGGCGCCAGTTGGGCGTCTAAGCGGGTTGGCGGAGAAGGGTTCATGAACTGAAACTGTTAGTGATAATGTCGGTGACGTCCTGAACGCTATGGGCCTGCAACAGGGCCTCCCGTGTTTTTTGTTCTTTTAAACTGCGGGAAATAATCGCCAGGGTTTGAATATGCGGACCCGATGTGGTGCGGGGCGATAAGACCAGAAAAATGAGGTTGGCGGGTTTCCCGTCTAAGGATTCGAAATCAACCCCTTCTTTTTTAATACCGAGGGCAATGGTCATCCCTTTTGCGCCGTCGGTTTTTGCATGGGGAATCGCCAGTCCGCTTTCCAGTCCCGTGCTGAGGTACCCTTCCCTGGCCAGTACATCCTGCAGGGCCAGTTCGGCATCCGAAAGGGCCTGGTTTTTATCCAGCAAGGTAATTAATTCTTCAATTATCTGAAATTTTGTAGTGCCCTGTAAATCAATTTTAATATGCTCCGGCCGTAAATAGTCCGCTAAGCGCATAATTCCTCCTTAGAATAAACCTAAATTTAGGCATATTAAAATTTTATGTCAAACAGATAATAAAAGTATTGGCATATTACGCTAAAAATATTAACTTTGAGAAAATCAGAAACGGAGGGAAAATGCGTCTAACGGATATTTTATTAACGGAACATATTATTCTGCCCCTAAAAGCGAAACAGCGGGATGATGCCATTAAAGAACTTATTAATATGCTGGCGGAAAAGGATTTAATCACCGACGTGGAGCAGGCCAATGCGGCTGTTCTGGAACGGGAAAAGCTGATGACGACCGGCGTCGGTAACGGTATTGGGATTCCCCATTGCAAAGATAAATCCTGCCCGAATTTTGCGGTAGCCCTCGGCATTCAGCCCAAGGGAATAAAATTTGAATCCATCGATAAAAAAGATGTAAAAGTGGTGTTTTTATTGGTAGGTCCGGAAAATAATCCCGGCATGCATATTAAACTGCTCAGCCGTATTTCACGGTTGATGAGCAACGAAGAATTACGGCAGGGTATTTTGAAGAGCAAGGATGCCCAAAAAATTCATGATTTAATCGATGAAGAAGAAAACTATTATTTCGATATCGATTGATGTATGAAATTAGTCATTTTTATCCTTAATAAAGAGGAATATCTGGATCAGGTGCTGGAGGCCTTTCTGGAACTGAACATTAGCGGCGCCACCGTTTTGGATTCCGTGGGAATGGGACGTATTCTGGCACATGATATTCCTATTTTTGCAGGATTTCAGAATCTTCTGCAGGATACCAGGCCTGGCAATAAAACCATTTTTACCGTGGTTCCGGAAAAGAAAATAGAACCCCTGACCAAAGAAATTGAACATATCACAGGGAGTCTCGATAATCCCGGCAGCGGAGTATTAATCATACTGCCGCTTGATTCGGTTAAGGGAATTCCAGGTCCGCCCGCAAAAGAAGTTTAGTGTTATGGTAGCCCCGCAAAATGCAGCCGAGTATATCGGCGCCTACAAGATTCTGCATAAAATCGGCGAAGGCGGAATGGCTCTGATTTATAAAGCGATTCAACCTTCTCTGAAGCGTACCGTCGTTATAAAAAAGCTTAAAGATCCCAACCGCGAAATTATCAACCGCTTTAAAAAAGAAGCCCTGCTCAGCGCCTCCTTTCACCATGAAAATTTAACGGCCGTCTATGATTTTTTATATACCAAGCGTTCCTACTATTTAGTAATGGAATATGTGGACGGTGAGGATTTGCGTACCATCATCGATTTTATGGCCCCCCTGCCCCCTGTTCTGGCCGGTTTATTGATTCTCGAAATTGTCCGCGGATTGCAATACACACACGCACGCAATATTATTCACCGTGATATAAAACCGGGAAATATCCTGGTTTCTTACAGCGGGGATGTGAAGCTAATCGACTTCGGTGTGGCCAAGGATAATGTTTCCACCCGGCTTACACTCACCGGAATGATTGTTGGCACGCCGGCTTATATGGCGCCGGAACAGGCCAACGGAGAGCCGCTGTCCACCGGCAGCGATCTTTTTGCCACGGGAATTTTACTATACGAATTGCTTACCGGGGTAAAACCGTTCTACGGTGAAAATAATACGGAGATTTTATCCAGGATTGTGCGCAATAAATATATTCCACCCCAGCGTCTTAATCCGGATATTCCCCGCGCCTATCGTCGAATCATTAAAAAAGCCATCCATAAAGATAAAAAGCACCGCTATCAGAATGCTGCGGAAATGATCAAGGATTTGGAGAAAGCCATTGACTGGCAAGCCCAGAGCGATAAAAAAACGGTGATTAGCCGGTTTCTAAAAACGCTGGATAAAACCCAGGAAACCACCGGAACGGACAGTGTTAAAATGCAGGTATTCGAGGCGGTGCCTTCCTGGGGCTGGCGCACCTTCCGGGTGGCGCTGGGGTTTGTGATTGCGGGATTACTTGTCTTTCAGGGGATACGTTTCAGCGAAAAACAGTTGGGATATGTCCAATTACCCGCGCAGATGCAGGACATGATGCTTCAGGTGGATGATCAGAAGCCACAAAAAATTCACAAAGCCGGTTTGGAAATCGGGCCCCTGCTCAAAGGAAGGCACCGGCTGAAGGCCTATGCACCGCAAAAGCCGGGAATTGTGATGGCCGATATTACCATTAAAGCCCATAAAACTGAACGCATCAATCTGCGAATTCCCGAAGTGCGTGATTCGGCTTCCTGCGCCATTACAAGCATACCTGCGGGGGCGGTAATCGCTGTTAATGATTCTACACTTGGTAAAACTCCGCTAACGGATCTGCATTTTTTTCCCGGCCGTTATCGGATTCGTTTAAGCAAGGCCGGATATGCCGAACGGGATGAAACAATTCGACTGAGCAGGGGGCAGGCCTACAGCCTTCAGTATAATCTTTCGCCTAAAGAATAAAAAAGCCCCCTCCAGCCTCTCCCGCCAGCGGAGGTGTTGCAGATTGTCATTCCCGAATTTTTTTATCGGGAATCTATGCCACGCTTAACTAGATTCCCGCCTGAAACCTGCGGGAATGACAGACTTTTAGTGTTTAATGCCGATACTGCAACAGCCTGCAGCGGAGGAGGCCAGGCGCAGTGGCGGCCACTGATTTTCACCGATTGCACCGACGCGTTTTTTCGGTGGCCCCGGTGGCAAAAATCAGGAAAACTAAATTGAAAGTGTATTCGTTCGTTTCCACACAAAATCAGGTAGAAGTACTTATTTAATGAAAACCATTTCTAAAACACTGCTGCAGGAAACCGCAAAGCTGAAGCAGAAAAAATTTCGCGATCTGAAGGGGCAGTATCTTGTAAGCGGATTAAATGCCGTGCAGGGTGCGCTGGATTCCCCGCAGGAACCAATTGCTGTTTTTAGCATGCAGGGCAGGGAACATTTACTGGATGAATTACCCGTTCGGCCCGGGGTTCCCATCTATTCTGCAACGGAAAAAGATTTCAGCCGCATCAGTGATGAAAAAGCGCCCCAGGGAATTGCCCTGCTGATGGAACGCCCGCAGGCCAACCTGGATGCGTTTCGCCCGACGGGTGGTATCGTCTTGTACTTAGAAGCGATTAACGATCCCGGAAACCTCGGAACGATCATACGCAGCGCGCTCTGGTTTGGGGTTGATACGATACTGTTAAGTCCCGCTTCGGCCGATCCCTATCAACCCAAGGTCGTGCGTGCTTCGGCGGGGGCGGTGACACAAATGAACCTCTACGAACAGGTTCGTTCCGAAGATCTGAATCAATTGAAAAAGGAACTGAATATTCAGATTGCCGTAACCGTAGTGGATGGCGGTCGCGCGTTAGATACCTTTGTACCGTCTGCCGAACGCACGCTGCTGATAGCCCTGGGTTCAGAGGCGCACGGTGTATCGGACGCCCTTCTGAAATTAAGCGATGTGCGCCTGACCATTCCCAGGAAGGGCCGCGGGGAATCTCTGAATCTTGGTGTTTCGGCAGCGCTCTGTTTGTATGAATTGACCCGGTCAAAATAAAAAGGAAAAGTATAGATGCAGGAGCAAAAGCAGTTTCCCGAACCGGTAGAAGCGTTGCTGTTAGTGTTGGCCGTATTTGCCATATCCATACTGTCCGTATTTTCGTTGTCGCTTTTAAATCAATCCGATCTTGGAAATCCAGAGACAATTATCCAAAATACACGCTATTATTATATTTTTGGCGGCAGTCTTTTTTTGATTATTCCCCTTTTTTATGCCCGCTTTCGCGGCTATCCAATCCGCCGGGTATTCCGCTTAAATCCCGTGCCGGGATCGGTGGCGCTGCTCAGTATTCCTATTGGCCTTGCTCTAACCGTGCTCTCCGACGAGTTGGATAGATTGCTCGGCTTCATCATAACAGTACCGCAGTGGGTGTACGAAATGATGTATCCGCTTAAGGCCGAAACAACATCCGATTGGTTTCTTATTTTGACGGGCGCCGTTCTGGTCGCCGCCGTTGCGGAAGAGGTTTTGTTTCGCGGTTTGCTGCAGATAAGTCTGGAGCGCAAAGGGGACGTCACCCGGGCCGTATTGTTATCGGCTTTGGCCTGGACGCTGGTACACACAAATCCGTACTGGGCGGTAGAGATTTTTATTATGGGTATTTTTATGGGCTTTTTGGCCTGGCGTACCAATTCCATTATCCCGCCGGTCATCGTGCACGCACTAAATAATTTTATCGGGGTTTGGATGTTGAATATGAATTTAGAAGAATCGATGCAGTGGTACGAATGGAATGGCCATGTGTCGCCAGTGGTCCTTGTTATCGCAATGGTGGTGCTTGTATGGGGGCTGCGCCGGATCAGCGCTCCGTATCAGGAAGTGTCAGAACAAGAATATCATTAAGCGTTTTCTCGGCGTCTAATACGTCTACCGCGCCCGAATGATGAATCGAATCCCAGACAGCCTGCGGTGAAACCCGTTCGTCCGCGGCGACCCGTTTATAGGTTCCCATCTTTTTATACATCCAGTAACGCTTAAAAGTGGTTTCACTCCAGCGGCTTTTGATGGAAAAAATCAGGCGATAGAGAATATTTATCCATTGGTCAAATTCAGTATCTTTCGTGTCGATTTGAACCGCGCGTTTTTTCTTTTTTGCCGCTGTGAGCGCCGCGTTGGCGCGGTGGAATGCAGGCCCGTCCATTTCGATGGGAATTTTACTGCCCATTTTCTGGATAGGGCCATAACCGATTCCAAAACGCAGGGTCATCGGATAAATGAGATATTCGAATTGCAGGATAATTTTATTGATCGACGCTAAATTACGCAGCACTCCCTGAAATTCATCCCCCTTGGTAATCATAAACGGGGCTTCGATTTCATCGGAAAAACTTTCGTTTACCTGCACAACAGCCGATTTTAAAAACAACTGCCATTCATAACGCTCCCGTTCTTTAAGCTGGCGGGAATCTTTAATATCGGCGATGAGGACGGCGTAATTTTGCATTTTTAATCCCAGCTGATTTGGTAGTCAATTGAAATATCGGTGGATTTGATTTCTTTACAGCGCACATTGGACGCCCCGCAGAGTCGGCAGCCCTCCTCAAGATACCCAATTTCCGATAATTTTATGGATTCCATAAAGGGCTGTCCGTAACTGATATGAACGGCAAAAACATTCTGTTCTATAGCTGTAAGCTGCATATCACCCAGACCAAAAAGCACCGGACGCATGCGCACCATCTGCTGCAGAAATCCCGAGGCGTCTGTGTTATCCATATAGAGTTGAAAATAACGCGGCAAAATCTGGCCGGCGTTCCAATATCCCAGTTCCCGGAACCCTTCGATGGAACCCGCGAAGAAATCCGTCAACATCGTTTCATCGATTATTTTTAAAATAGATTCCGGATAGTCCTTAGATAAAACCACCGGCTGGCGCAGCAGACTTTTTTCAGCTGGTTCAATTTTACGTTGAAAACTTTTTAGGGTATCGGCCCCATAACGGTTGGCTATAAAATCAAAACGGGTCAGCAGAACAACCCCTTTTATTCCATTCATAATGTCCTCGGTTCTTTTATTTCATAAAATCGTTTAATGTTTGCTTTAGCTTCAAGTCATCCGGGCTTTTGATGATGCCCTGCACAAAATCAGAGGGTCCGCCTCCACGCATAGAAAAATCCGCACCAAATTTCTTTAAGAATAAAGCGGCATCCAATGCGCTGTTTTTAGGCGTCAGAAAATAAAACCGCTCACCGCTCAATAAAAACGCTGGTTTTGAAAAATCATTCACAATTGATTTAGCCAGCCAGGCGGCGTCTTCGGCAAATCCATCCGGCAGCCGCTTAAAAACAAACGTATCGGTAGCGTCTTCAGAAAGCCGTTTGCTTTCTACCGATAGAAAGGAGGTACGGTAAAATATACTTTGCTTTTTTTGCCGGGAAAGTTCGTCCTGTAAATCAGCGGCGCGCTCCGCAAAGTGCTGCGGTTCGGTTTGAAGCGCCTGCCGAAGGGCGGATGCGCCCTGATGCAGGGTTGAAAAATAGGCGTAGGCTTTTTGTCCGATTACAAATTGGATGCGTAAATGCCCGCGTATTTTTTCTGTTCCGATTATTTTAACCAGGCCAATTTCGGCGGTATTGCTAACATGGGTACCGCCGCAGGCTGAATAATCCCGTCCTTCAATTTCCAGGATGCGCAGCAGTTCCCAATCCCCGGCGGGACGGCGTAAAGGAAATTTTTTAGCAGCCTCCCGATCGGCCCAGTGAATATGCAGCGGGAGATGATCCCGGATGAGTGTATTTACTTTTTCTTCGAGTTCGGTTAAAATACGTGCTTCGGCCTGCGCGGTGTCAAATTCTATTAAGGTATGATCTTCACCAAAATGGACCGAAACCGTATTAAATTTATAGTCCATAGCCACGTTGGAAATAAGATGCTGCCCACTGTGCTGCTGCATCATATAAAAACGGCGCTGCCAGTCGATTTTCATATGAATGGAGTCTCCGGCTTTGTCCTGAAAACCGGGTACCAGATGCCAGATTTGTTTCTCTTCTTTACGGATTGATTCGACTGTTTTGCCGTTGATGGTTCCACTGTCGGCCGGCTGTCCGCCACCGCCCGGATAAAAGATGGTCTGATCCGGAAGCAGCCACGGACCTTGTGTATCCGTTTTTATATCCAGAATTTTGGCGCTGCTTTCCCGAAGGTAGACATCCTGGTAATAGAGCAAAGCTGTTTCCATATACTCCTTTAAACGTGCATTTGGAGTGCATTGCCGGTGTCAAAACAGGGCTTATATCGACACCATCGATTGACTCCAAAGTTTTAAACCAATATGCGATTAATCAAAATATGGCTCAGTACGGCCCCCCCCAAAAAAAAAGGGGTAAACTAAGCGCTGCCTACCGTTCCCTGAGCCTAGTTTACCCCTTGGCTGCGGGGTCGAAGGGAACCTGATAATAATCAACTTAGCACTAAATTAGTTTTTGCTGCTGGGCATTTACCTTATCGATAATTTGCCAGGCGGTTTTTAAAGCGGGCAAACCAAAATCACCGCCGGCTTCTTCCGGTAAATTATTACGAATTGCCGCGATAAAATTCCGTAGTTGATTTCGCAAAGGACGTGCCTGATCCCGCTTTAAGCGGTTGTACTTGATATCCCGGTTCTGGATTTTACCAAGAGATATAGCCAGGGTTCCATCATGAAAGGGATTTTTGGAATTTCCCTCCAGGTAAAAAATTTCTGACAGACCCTCTTCCAGATTTAGGGTTATCTGTGCATCCCGCTGGTAAAAACGCATTTTTGCCTCCCGTTTGATGGAGAGGCGGCTGGCGGTTAAGCTTGCCGTGCAGCCATTTTCAAATTCAATCCGCGCATTTACAATATCGATATCCGAAGTGATAACCGAAGCACCGCTGGCTTCGACGGCCGTCGGTTGACTGTTGAGCAGATGGATAAGTAAATCAATATCCTGCAGCATCAAATCCAGAATAACGGAAGGCGCCTTTTTATCCTGTTTAAAAGAAGAGAGCCGCTCTGCCTCGATAAAAACCGGTTTTAAGGGAATATCTTCAATGGCTTTTACGGCGCTGTTATAACGCCCGGGAAGTACGCCCGATAAACGGCAGTTTTTAAGGCCGGCCAGATGCGCCAGTTCCTGCGCCTTCTCTTCCGTTTGGGCGGCGGGAATTTCGATTAATACATGCCGTTCCAGTTCCAGTAACTGTTTTGCGATATCGAAGCGGGAATTCAGTGGAACCGCAATACTGAAAGCCTCTACTTCCGCGGCAAGCTGTTCCAGGCTGTCAAAGGCAATAATGCCGAGTTTCTTTGCAGCTGCCTGTGCTTTTTCTTTATTTGAATCATAAATGCCAAGAAGCAGGGCGTCCGGCAATTCCTGATATAATTTTGCATGTTCTATTCCGGCGCGGCCTGCGCCGATAATGCCTGTTTTTGTACGTTGCATATCAATCCTTTTGAACGGTTTCCGATAAGATAAATTCACCATTTCGTTTTTTATCAATAAAAATGAATTTTAAAGAGTCCCCATATTCCCATTCCAGCCAGGGCAGGGAGTGGATGGCGTAACGCCCGTTTTCCACTTTTAATGGTGGGCCGTATAAAATAAAAATACGTCCCCGGTCGGTCTCCCAGCCTTCCAGAGCACGGGTTCTGAATTTAAAATTACTCTCACTTACACGTGCATAAAATTCATCGAGCAGTTCATTAAATTGTGTACCGGGCGAGGGATCGCGTTTTTTCCAATAGGCTTTAAACCAGGCGCTTAATTGTTCTTCATTCAAATCATCCGCCCGCTCATATTCCTCCTCGGATAAAAGATAGCGCATCGGCCGCAGAGCCAGATCATATTTATATAAATAAGAGGGTTTGCGGAACCAGACCACGGTAAAATGTTTTTTGATAACGTGTCCGCCGGCTTCAAATTCCAGTCGGTATTCTCCTTCGGCGAGTGTATCTTTAGGTAAGATGTATTGGATTGTTGTGATTGTTTCACCCGGTTTTATTTTCTGGACATTTTGCAGGAAGAGCCGCTGATCTTTGAATAACCGGATAAAAACGGAGTCGACAGAGCTGCTGTCCGTTTTTATTCTGGCGTAAGCCGTATAGGGTGTATTGTAATCCAAATAATTTGAATAAGAGA
>JANTFQ010000046.1 GCA_024763405.1 Calditrichaceae bacterium | reverse complement strand
TCTGCAGCAGCAGATAAGCAATTATAATTAGTGCCGCGCCAATTGTCCCTAAAAAGTCATAAAATGTATAGGCCATCTCCATCCTTTCAATGTTGAGGATAAAATAGGTAAGGGTTAGCAGTATCGCAACCGGGTAGATTCCCTTTCAGTCAAATGCCCGGCGGACAGAAGGGTCCTGGAATAACCGACTAATCATAAAGAAAATTATTGAAGAGATGGCGCTTACGAAATCTGGTGCAGGCGCAGCATATTGGTGCCGCCTTTTTTAGTCGAAGTTCCAGCCATAATCACCACATTATCGCCCGCCTTTACAAAACCTTTATCTTTAAGATAATCCTCCAGAATCTTCAAATCTTTAACGATTTCAATTTTCTTTGTAATGAGCGACGGAGTAATTCCCCAAAGTAATGCCATTCGGTTGAGGGTTGTTTTATTTCCGCTAAGCGCCAGAATTCTGGATAGCGGCCGTAGATTCGACATCATTTGCGCAGTATAACCAGACTCCGTAAATACAATAATTAAGGCGGCATTCGTTTCTTTTGCACTGTAGTAAGCAGCCTGACAAACCGAATGAGAAAACGAACAGGTTTCATTTTTTTGTTTTAGAACCAGGTTTTTACGAAAATAGGCCTTGTTTTCTTCCGCGTCCCGGATAATGGAAGCCATATATTTAACCGATTCCAGCGGATATTTTCCAAAGGCCGTCTCTCCGGAAAGCATCACCGCGTCACTGCCGTCAAATACAGCGTTCGCCACGTCCGACGTTTCCGCGCGGGTGGCCACCGGATTAACCATCATCGAATCCAGCATTTGTGTTGCAGTAATTACCGGTTTACCAGCCAGTAAGCATTTTTCAATAATGTTTTTTTGAACAACCGGAACCTTGGATGCGGCAATCTCTACGCCCAGGTCGCCACGTGCAACCATTACAGCATCTGTTGCTTCTATAATAGCATCCAGATTTTCCAGCGCTTCCGGTTTTTCCAATTTAGCAATTACCGGTACCTTGTGTTTGCCCATCACTTTCTTTACTTGTAAAATACTTTCGGCGTCACGTACAAAAGAAAGGGCCACATAATCCACTCCGTGCTCAAGGCCGAACTCCAAATCACGTTTATCCTTAGCCGTAAGTGATGGTTCCGATACCTGAACACCGGGTAAATTTATACCACGGCGATCGTACAGACTGCCGCCGTTTACCACTTCACAAAAAATATCTTTTTCTTTTACATGCTGTACTCTGAGCTTGATTAAACCGTCATTTACTAAAATATCATCCCCGGGTTTTACGTCTTTCGATAGGTTTTTATAGCTGGTGGAAACAATGTGTTCATTGCCCTGAATATCATCCATTGTTATCGTAAACAGGTCTCCGGGATTAAGCTGAATCGGCGGATTTTCGAAGGTTCCCACGCGGATTTTAGGACCCTGTAAATCCTGCAGAATCGCAATTGTTTTGCCGGTTTGGCGGGAAACTTTTCGAATACGTTTTATCTTTTGAAGATGTTCTTCGTGGGTACCGTGGGAAAAATTCAACCGGGCGATATTCATCCCTGCATTAGCCAGTTTGGTCAGCATTTCTATTGAATCGCTTGCCGGACCGATGGTACAGATTATTTTTGCTTTTTTGGTTTCCATTTTATCCTCTATGTATTAGCTGTTGCACGCATAGCGGATTTTCGGCAGGGATTGTTAAAACCTGAGGAAGAAGAGGATTTTGTCTTCGACCCCCTAATAACGGGGTGAACTAATCTCAGCCGCCGGAAATTGGGCTTCGACTGCGCTCAGCCACCCAAAAATCCCCTTGTCACGTTTTATGTAAAATACTCCGGCTCTTTTTAAGACGCTACCAGGGAATCTCAATCTTAAGCTGTTTTAACTTTTCTTCCAGCTCAAAACGTTCAATCTGAAAGGTGGGCTTGCCGTCCTTATATTTCAGCCAGCCGAATTCCTCGGCCAAGGCTTTAGCTTTTTGTTTGTCTCCGGCCGCCAGGGCACTGACGATTTGTCCGTCCCGTTTGGAAAAAGAAACACCGGTAAACATATAATCCTTAAAGGCCTCCCAGGTCAGTGGCGTCCAGCGGCTGACAATCTCCTCGCCGATGATGGTGGCATATTTGCGAATTTCATACTGGGCATGACCTTCCATGCGCAGGCGCAAAAAGTTCATCAGGTTATGTAAATCAATTTTCCAATAGGCTTCGGTGTAGGTACAGAGCGGCAAATCCTTGCGGGCCTGTTCACGGGCGACACCCTCTTCTAATCGTTCCTCATAGATTTGGCGGCTTAAATCGTGCAGTTCTTTTTCCTGCTGACTCAGTTTGCTCCCCAGCGTTTCATCCGCAAAACCAGCGCTGCCCTGACGGTTGGTGGTGGCCTGCAAGCGCCACTGGTCAGGCGCTGTGGAATACATGGCGTTTACCGCTACCGAATAGCGGGTAGAATATTCATTGACGTTAGCAGTGCGATGGCGAATCCACTGCCGCCAGGTGTCCATAGGAACCCGGACGTGCAGTTTGATTTCACACATTTCAAACGGTGTGGTATGATGATGGCGAATCAGGTAACGAATCAGACCCCGGTCTTCGTGTCGCTTCTTGGTGCCTTTTCCATAGGAAACCCGCGCCGCCTGAACCACCGACTCATCCGTGCCCATATAATCCACTACACGGATAAACCCATCATCCAAAACCGGAAAGGTTTCGCCGAGAATCGCATCTAATTCCGGACTAACATTGCGTGTTAATTTTTCTGCCTGTTCGCTCATTCGTTCCGTCCCTTTATCAAAAGTATAAATATAATGTTAAATTAAATGTTAAGGCGTCCTAATTCAAACAAATTAATCCGAAATAATTTTTATGGTATCTTCTTTATTGGGAATCAGGCATAAAAATTCAAACGGCTCGTCTCCAATGTTCTTGTACCAGTGGGGTACACCGGCCGGAATGAAAACAACATTATCCTTCTGCACAAAAAAGGTTTCACGACCAATACCGATTTCCGCCTTTCCGCATAGAACCAATTGCTCATGTTCCACGGTATTAGTGTGATTTGGCATGTACCCACCGGGTTCAATGATAAAACGGCGCATGGCAAAATGAGGCGCTTCGTCCGCGCTAATCAGCACCTGCTTATACGTTTCCTTCCCGGCGGATATTTTTTCTCTTGGAACATCCTGCATTTTTTTAACAAACAAACGGCTTCCTCCCCACATGTATTTGCTGAATATTTTTGGCTTTGCTACCCTGCAGTCGGTAACCTAAACTTACTATTTTATTTTTTCGGTTTAAAGCGTAATTATTTTCTAAGACTAAAATACAACCCTCGCCTTTCGCTATATCCCTTGATTGAATGGATTGGGAAAGTTTTGGTTTAGTTTAAAACCAATTTATTAGTTTTTTAAGAGATTCCTAATGGAAGTAAAAATATCACTCTTCGGATAATATGGTTTGCTGATTACTCCTTCACTGCTCAACAAAGCAGACATGGTTGAATCTTGTAAAATATCTGTTACCTTGCATGAATCTCCATTGATGAACGCGATTTCTGCTATCAAGCGAACACCGTGTGAGTAATCTGCATACGATGCTAAGTGACCATTGTACGCCGGTTGAATGGGATTATTCTCGCTTAAATGCCAGCCATAGATGACAACACGCTCAAAATTTCTATCCGGGCTATAAATTTTATTCGAAATGATTATATCTTTTTTATGTCCGGCGATAATACTATTTGCAGTCCTGTCTAATCCCATTTGGGAAATTTGTTGTTTAATAGAATCTGTATGCTGCTTAAAAACAGGAACCGTTGTCATTTTATCTGATGGTGGGATGGGTTGAGGAGACAATTTATATTTTGCCTCCCCGTGAACAATATCTACTATCTTTTTTGTCGGGAGTGCACAATTCAGTTTTTCAGCTAGATATTGCGCCGTGGAAGGTGTCATAGGTATATACAAATAATCCCGATCGGATCCAATCGCCATGTAATCACATACTGTAAAAACAATTAATTCATAATTCTTCGCATTAATTGTTTGGCTGATTTTTAAAGGTTTAAATTTACGCGAAAAAGACGGAACATTTCCGGATAGAATCTCTCTGGCAACTGCTTTTTCTCTGTCTTCAGTACTCAAACCGGTAACTTGTTCAACAAATTTGGATCCTTCGATGGCCGTTTCCGGTCGTTCAGGAATATTCAGGTAACACAGGGTATCATTTGCACTAATTACAGATAACGATTGACTAAACAATAGGTGTACCGAAATTAACATCAGAATAATCGTATTAAATATTTTTGCCATCTTTTTCTTACCGTTTTAAGGTTTTTAAAATACAGCAATGGGCGTAAGGAGATTTGGCATCCTGCCGGCAGTTATTTAATATGAGCGTTTTTAAATGTACTTCTAATTGAAGTAAAAATGTCGGTTTAAAATTCAAGACGCGTTTAAATTCCCATTAATAATGAAGTGTAAGGCCGATATTTTAGAAAAGCAAGAAAGAAAGCGCTGCCGGTTTGCCCCATATATACAATTTTATTAGGTTTAAATCTATCAAATGAAAGGATTCTTTTGAATAAACAAATTCATACAATACTCTCTATCCTGGAAAATGTGTACGGCGGTACCGAAACGGCACTGGATTATCAATCGCCGTTTCAACTGCTCATCTCCACGATGCTGGCCGCGCAAAGTACTGATGTACGGGTCAATATCGTAACCAAAGATTTATTCCGTGATTGCCCCACTGCGGAAAAGATGGCCGCGCTGAGTCTCGACAAAATGGAAGCATACATAAAAACCGTGGGACTTTATCACACCAAAGCAAAAAACGTACTGGCCACCAGTAAAATTCTGGCAGAACAATACAATGGGGATGTACCGGACACACGGGAGGAATTTGTTAAGCTGCCCGGTGTGGGACGTAAAACGGCGAATGTGGTTTTAAGTATCGCCAAAGGGGTGCCGGCGATTGCCGTGGATACCCACGTCTTTCGGGTCAGCAACCGCCTGGGCCTGGCCAAAGCCCAAAATGTGCTGGATACAGAAAAACAGTTAATGAAAAATATCCCTGAGGAAAAATGGTCAGATGCCCACCACTGGCTGATCTGGCACGGACGGAAAATCTGCAAAGCCCGTAAACCACTCTGTGGCACCTGTCCGCTGGCAGAGGTTTGCCCGTATAAAAAGAAAGCCACGGATTAGCATCGATATATCACGCCGATAGGTTTTAAATGCCTTAATCGGCGAACGGATCCGGACACTGAGAACAGAACCTCAGTTTTTTAATAATCCGTAAATATCCCTGTTAATCCGTGGCAAATTGATTTGTGTTTTTTTACCCTTACTTTTTAGCAGGATGCCATTCGCTGCTCTTCAGTAAAATAGCCTGAATACGATTGACCAGCTTATGCGGATCAGTCAGATAGCCTTCGAGCAGTAACGCGGATTCATAGAGCTGTTCCACGGTTTCATTGATAAACACATCCTTGGGGTCCGCTTTATAAATCGTGAGCAGGTTACGTACCAGTTGATGATCTTTATTCAGCTCGAACACCTTTTTGGGTACCGACGCATCCTTATTCATCATCTGTATCACTTTCTGCATATGCGAGGTCATTTCGCCTTCGGGACTTACCAGGCAGGAAGCGCTGTCTTTTAAACGCTTGGATTCGCGCACTTCGGTAACCCGGTCGCCTAAAATATCTTTCACTTTTTCCAGCAATTTCTTAAAGACCTTTTCTTCACCTTCGCTTAGGCTTTCGGCCGTGGATTCTTCTTTTTCCGTGTCTTCAATTTTTTCAATTTTTGATAAATCGGCTTGCTCTACCGCGACCAATTTAAAATCGGTTTTATAGGAACCGATTCCGCTAACGGCAAACTCATCGACCGGATCGTAGAGATACAATACCTCAATGCCTTTGCGTTTAAAAATTTCGAGATGCGGGTCGCTTTGCAGGGCCTCACGGCTGGCGCCGGTGATATAATAGATTTCTTTTTGTTCCTCTTTCACCCGTTCCACATATTCTGCCAAAGAAGTTGTTTTTCCTTCTTCGGTTGCAGAGGAATCAAAACGCAGCAATTCTACCCATTTTTCCTGATTGGCATAATCCGAGTAGCCCAGCTTAAAAATTTTACCGTGTACCTTCCAGAATTCATCATAAGCGTCCGCGTCTTTTTTAGCTTTTTTCTCAAGATAAGACAAGACCTGTTTAATCAGAATCTGTGAAATTTTCATTACCACCCGATTTTCCTGAAGCGTCTCACGGGAAATATTTAACGGAATATCCGGCGAGTCCACCATTCCTTTAATAAACCCCAGATATTCAGGCAGCAGATCGGAATTCTTATGATGAATCAGCACGCTTTTTACATACAGGTCCAGACCGATATCTTCTTTTGAAATTCCATACATATCAAACGTCTGTTTAGGAATAAACATTAAGCTGTTAAACTGAACCGGCGCGTCAATTGACACATGAATGGTGTCCATCGGTTCCTGGCTGTCATAAGTCAGATATTTATAAAATTCTTCATACTGTTCTTTTTTGATATTGGTTTTGGGCTCACGCCAGAGCGCCGGAACCGTGTTCAGCTTTTCGCCGTCAATTTTTATGGGGAAAGAAATAAAATTAGAGTGCTTTTTAACAGCCGCTTCCACCTTATATTTTTCGGCAAATTCTTTGGCATCTTCTTTTAAATGAATTTCGATTACGGTACCGCGGGGAAGGTCTTCTTCCAATTCGGCTAATTTAAAGCTGCCTGTTCCTTTAGAGGTCCAGCGCACGGGAATCGCCTCCGGTTTGTAGGAACGACTGGTAATAACCACTTCCTCGGCAACCATAAAAACAGAATAAAAACCGACACCAAACTTGCCGATAATATTCGAAACGTCTTTATCTTTCGCCTCGCTGCTCAGTTTATTTATAAAATCAGCCGAACCGGATTTGGCGATGGTTCCGATATTTTTAACAATTTCCTCCGCGCTCATCCCAATGCCTGTATCAGAAATACGGATCAGGTTGTTTTCTTTATCGAGAGAAATCGAAATTTCCAAATCCAAATTCTTGTCTACGATTTCGGTTCCGCTGGTGATTTCGAAACGCAATTTGTCGAGGGCGTCCGATGCATTGGAAACCAACTCACGAATAAAAATTTCCCGGTTGGTGTACAGAGAGTGGATTAAAATATCCAGCAACTGATTGATTTCTGTTTTGAATTTGTATGATTTTGCTTTAGCCGTCATTTTAACCTCTTCGTATTGTTTGAACCTGATTAATTGTTTTAAATTTTAGTGCGACTTATATACTGAGAAATACCGGATATGTTCCGCCATTCTCTTTAAAATATATATATTAATGATGCAAAAAAGCGCCGATAGTTACATAACCTCTAACATTAATGATTTGTTGTGTTTACGTAATCCCGCCATCCGGACCTTTTAACTATTTCGTCTTTTCAGTTATAGGGATATTCCAATTTACAAACAACTGCTGATTGGTATGTTTTTAATCAAAATCTTAATTGCGGTATTCATCCGCCATTTTTGCGTTTTATTAAATAGAAATTCGGGGAAGCAAATAAAATCCGTGTATCAAAAACAAAATTTCGCAGCTTTTCATACACGGATAATCTTATTGGGATACTGCCGTAGTATCAAACACCAGCGGCTTCAGTTCCAATATTAAATCAAACAGGTTTACCGGCGGAACACTGACCGGAAAATTTGAATTAATCGCCTTAATCCATTCATTTGCCAGAATTCCATTTCCCAAATCGGAAGGATGAATTCCGTCCAGACTAAAAAAACCACCGCTGATAAAAGTATTGGTAAAAACAAAACCCGCTTCCGTCAAGCCGGTGTTGAGTTCTTTATAGAAACTGTACATATCCACAAGTGGAATTTTTCGATTAAAACAAACTGAGTCAATAGCTGCGTTATAGCTATCCACTGTTTCCTGCACGAGAGCGGTTTCGGAAGCATCCAGAATTTTGTCATCGGGAATGGGCAACCCGTTTCCATTTAAAATACCTTCCGGGATTCCATATCCTTGCCTGATATCCCCTTTTGCCGGCGTTAAAATTTTATCCCCCGGTTCAACGCCGATGAGCGGAATGGCATTTCCATCATTATCCAGATACGGCATATTGGTTGTGGAATCGATTACCACGGCGGGAACGGTATTAAAATAAGGGAAATCGGTAATATCCGGAACATTTCCTATCAACAAGGCCGCATTTAAACTCTGTAAGGAATCGGACATTGCGGCAAACTTTTCGGCAAATCTATCCGTCGAGGTGGGCTCTGGAATAGACGGCTGTTCGCCTTCCGGATACTGTGCAAAATTGAGCACATCATTCATCCCGACCCAGCAAATAAGAATGCTCGGATGAAAAAGTTTCGCCTGCTGAAAGGAAGTTAATTCTCCATAGGGTTCCGGTAATGGATTTCGTAGAATAATATCCAGCATTTTTGTGTGACTTCTACTTTTGAGCTTCGTTTTGCCTTTCAGAATATCTTCCATTACAATACCCGGGACACCGAGATTACTATACGGAAGCGGGTAAGTCATTACATCGTTTGAAATAAAAGGCATATTCAAATCATAATCCGGATAATCTTCATAGGGAATTGCGCGGATAAGCGGGTCCGGAATTTGGGTGTCCGGAGTTTCGGGATTATCAAGATGTAAAAGTTCTATCGTACCAAATCCCCACGGGGACAATACACCGATTCCGGGATATCCCATTAGTGGCTGCTGAAAATCAGGCGTCCCGCCCTGTTTGGCCAATTGTGCCGGAAAACTGTAAATCTGATGTTTTTCGGTGAGCGCCAAATTTTGATAGCCTGCGGCATTGTCATCACCAAGAACCATAAGACGACTGAAATAGAGACTATCCTGGCGGTTGGCGGTTGTTTCTTTAATACCCGGCTCCTGTAAAGTACAGGAAAAAAGGATAACGAATCCGGCTAAAAAAAGAACGATGCGTTTCGCTGTTATTTTCATGAATGTACTCCCTTTAATCCTTTACTTAAAATGAATATCCCAACGTCAGGCCGTACAGTGTTGCCAGGCCGGAATAATCACCATTAAATCCATGAATGGAATTGGTAACGGTTCGATCGTCTAAAAGTACGATATGATAAAATCCGTCAAAGGAAATACCGGCGAATTGATATCCAAAACCGATGGTATAATTATGTCGTTTCCCGTCCGGCATCGAGGGTTCCACATACCGGGATGGAACACTGCTATTTTCCCAATAATAACCTGCCCGAAGTGCCAGGGAAGTATCTATTTTATATTCTAATCCAAAACGTACACTATAAGAATCTTCATAGTTTTTGGTCATCACCATTTCTGTTTCGCCGTTAACCGTTTTATCCAATGAAACCACTATTTTATCGTAACGACTCCAGCCAATCTGTACATAATCAAGTTCAATCAGCAGATTATCGGTAAAGTTGAAAGCTGCCCCGGCTCCTAATTGATATGGTAGTTTTATTTTAAAACCGGCGCCTGCGGAAGCGGGATACAGAGCAGCAATAAACTGATCGGTCTCTTCATTCCCTGTCGGAGGGAAGTGATAAGAAACGGTTCCGTCTTTAAAATCCAATTCCGTTCCGCTGCGGTAGTTCAGACCTACCGAAAGGTTTTGAAACGGTTGATACTGTACCCCCAGATTAATCCCAAAGCCGCTGCCATTTGCTTTTAATGAAGATGCGCCGATTACACTTCCCGGGGCATAAAATACATTTTTACCCATTTGGAAATCGGCTTGAACAAAACTAATTCCGGCTCCAAACGACAAATTGTCCAAAACCTTAACCGCCGCAACCGGATTGTAATAAAATGTGTTTATTTTTGATTTTGAAGCCAGTTGGCTTTGGGCCCACATTGATTGCGCATTACCCCACGAAACCGAATTCCCGAAGGGAGAAAAAAAGCCAAAGCCCAGATTCAACCAGTCATTAAACCGATAACTGGCATAAAAGTGGGATGGAAACGTCTGTTTTTTTTCTGCTTTTGTATACAGTTTGGGATCAACCTGTCCCGGCCCGATGAAAGCATATTGCGTGCTGATAACCGAGGCCCCCAATGAAACCTGTATGCCATCCAGCAGGGCAATCGCAGCCGGATTATAAAAAACAGCTGAGGGGTTATCAATTGTTGCAATTACAGCGCCGGACATGGCCGTGCTTTTCGCCCCCTGTTCGTAAACAGAAAAACCAGAAGCAAAAAGCTGTGCCGCTAGTAAAGGTATTAATAAAAAAGTAGTCACTATTTTTTTGCGCATGGAGCCTCCTGTACAACGGGCATATTGTAAACGGGGTAATATACTTTTTTTACTGGTCTTTTTGCAATACACATTTTAATTCAGTACGTAAAAAAAAAGGCAGAGATTCATAATCCCTGCCTTTTCTGAAAAATATTTTAAAATACGACTACCAGATTTTCCCGCCGGTCATTTCCAATAAACCGGATAAGCTGCGTAAGTCATATTTCATATCGGCAGCATTCATCTTTTTAACAGGAGCAAAGCCAAGTACATTTCTAATTAGTACCGGTGCAATGGAAACACCATATTTGGCATTAATAGCATCGATAAATTTGTTGGCGATAGCAGCATATCCTGCGTTTGATAAATGAACGCCGTCTAAACTAAACATACCGCCCTCTACATAACTGGCAGTAAAGAAATAACCCTGTGTGCTTACCCCGCCATTTGCTACAATGGAGCTCATAAACGCGTTAGCGTCAAATAAAGCAAAGCCTTTTTCAGTTGCTTTGGCTGCAATCAGCTGGTTGTAAGCGTTTGTCGCTGCCCTTGCCATTGCAATTTCATCGGCATCCAAAATCAGAGCGCTGGGCCAAGGGTTTTGAGGATGGAAACCAAAAGCCTGTGTCGTATCTACAAGCGGTACTGTTGCCAAAAGCTGATCAACCGTAATGCCTTTCATTGCGGCAAAATCGCGGTACCATTTACCGGAAGGTTTACCAATTTCTCCCGTATAACCAGAACCGGTCAGAAGCAGTAAAACGTTGCCATTTAACATATCTGTGGTCGTAGCAGAACCGGTTGCAATTCCTGTTGAAAGATCGTCAGTTCCTTTTTCATAAGACAGAGGATAAGGTATACCGCCGGCAATAAAACCCGCGGCTAAGCCGGGACCAACCGTGGTAAAGAAAGGCGGAGAAGTAACATCCGGAACATTGGCCACAGCAACCATCGCGCCAAGCGTAGCAACCGTATCCATTAATTCAGTCATGGCTGATTCGAACCCCTGCATCGGAAATCCTGTGAAAGGATTT
>JANTFQ010000045.1 GCA_024763405.1 Calditrichaceae bacterium | reverse complement strand
CGGCAGATACCTTCGTGAATGGTTTCCAATAGACGCAGCTGTTCTTTCGACACCAAATTAGGATGTTTAAAATCATAAATGGTGATTTTTTGATTGTCTTCCGCTTCATTCAGTTCTTCGGCATCGCCCGAAACATTAGAAAGCAGCGCATCAATTTCATCCTGTGATAATATTTTTGCCATTATCCTAACTACCTATTGTAATACAAACCTGGTAAAGTATAAATTGGTTATTTCATCCGTTTTCAACATATCCGCAACAATTTGTTTTAAATCCGACCGGATGGAATCAATCTCGCTTACAGAGGTTAAATCCCGAACTGTTTTCGTCCGTAAGTAGGTTTGATACCGATCCAGAATCATAGGCATATACGTTTTTAACGTAGGTTCCAATTCGGGATTTGAATATTCCAGGGCCATTTCAAACACAGCAAAACGACGTCCCTGGCTCCCTTTCGGATTGATAGTGATATTTTCGATTTTGAGTATTTTACCTATGGGTGTCGGTCCTTCGGGAACTTCTTCGGCTACTTCTTCTTCCACTGCCCCGCCATTCATCTGCTGATATTTAGGGAATATAACAAAAATAACAAGGACGGCTGCCAGAACAATCATAACAACACCAACAATCAGCAACAGCATTGACTTTTTGCCGCCGGATTTCTCTTTCACCTCTTCTTTTTTTTCTTCATCAGCCATTTTTATCTCCTGTTATTTCCATTGAATGTAAATTTCTACACGCCTGTTTTTTGCCCGGCCCTCTTTGGTATCGTTCGTTGCAATAGGCCGGTTTTCACCATGACCAACCGCAGCCATTTTTGCCATTGGAACCCCTTCTGCCTGATGCAAATAACGCATTACGCTCATCGCCCTGGCAGTCGATAATTCCCAGTTAGAGGGATATTTTTTAGTTCGAATAGGAACATTGTCCGTATGCCCTTCCACATAAACTTCTTTTGTATCCTTATTAATGATTTTTGCGATTTGGCTAAGAATTGGATACGCAGCCGGTTTTATTCGGGCTTTACCTATACCGAACAATACATTATCTCCAAGCCGAATATGTATTCCGGAGCCGGAAACATCTATTTCGATTAATCCTTGTGCTACTGCATCACTGATGGATTCCTGAAAAGATTCAATTTTACTTTTGATGTCCTCGGTAGGATCATTTTCCGGATGCCGGCTATACTCCACTTTTTTCCCTGCAACGGTAGAACCTTTCTCAGACATGATTCCCAGTGCACCCTTCATCGAACTCATGGCACCGCGAAACTTCTCCAGCTCCGTGGTGGAATAGGATAAAATAAGGATAAAAAAAACGAGCAGAAGCGTCACCATATCGCTGAATGTCAGCATCCAAAATGGCGCGGATGGCTCTTCCGGCTCTTCTTTTTCTTTTTTCATCGTTTAATTACCTTTTTATTCTTCAAGTTCCGACCGATCCTTCGGCGCCATAAAGTTTGATAATTTGCGGTGAATGGTATTGGGGTGTTCCCCAAACTGAATGGCTAATACACCTTCAATTATCATTTCCTTAATAATGATTTCTGTACCGGAATTATTTTGTAATTTCACCGCAAGCGGGAGAAAAATAAGATTTGCAAGAACAGAACCGTAAAAAGTGGTAATCAGGGCTACGGCCATTCCCCCTCCAATCTTTGAGGGATCATCCAGATTAGAAAGCATCTGAACCAGACCCATTAAGGTTCCAATCATACCAAAGGCTGGAGCCGAAGCACCGAGTGCATTCAAAATCTGGGCACCTTTTTTATGCCGCTCCATAGTATATGACAATTCCGTTTCCAATACCGTCCGGATTAGCTCGGGTTCTGTACCATCGACAACCATTTCCATTCCGGAACGCAGAAAAGAATCACTGATTTCATTCACATCCTTGTCAATTGCCAACAGGCCCTCCTTCCGGGCTTTCTTGGACAAGGCTACAATCTGATCGATGAGTTTTCCTCCATCATAAGCGGCAGTAAAAAATGCTTTTTGAATAACACTGATTACACTCAATACCTCTTTAAGACTAAACGATATCAAGGTCGATGCAACCGCCCCACCAAATACAATCATTGCAGATGGTATATGGATAAACATTCCGGCGCCTTCACCCGTAGCGATGGTAAAAACGATGAGTCCCATTCCCACAACAATTCCGATAATGGTTGCAATATCCAACTTCAGCTCCTGCTCATTTTAATTTTCTGCATAAAAGTGGCCCGCGGAAAAACCGCAGGCCACTTAATTTAAAGCTTACCTTTTCAGTCTGATTAATTCGTCAAGAATCTGGTCCGCCGTCGTAATCACCTTAGCACTGGCCTGAAATCCACGCTGGGTAGTAATCATTTCGGTAAATTCCTTTGATAAATCCACATTAGACATTTCCAGAGAACCGGAAATAATCGCCGTCGGATCACCAATTTCCAAATCCTGAATTTCCACATTACCGGAGGCAAGACTTTCCTGGTAAATACCATCGCCAAGGTCACTCAAACCACCGGTATTTTTAAATTTAGCTAACGCAACCTTTGCGATTTGATCGATGGCGCCATTATCAAACGAACCGGCAATTGCGCCATCATAGCCAATGGTGATTCCTACCAGGCTTCCCGTTGCTCTTCCGTCCTGCTCGCGAACATTTAACGTAGAAAGAGAATCAAACTGCGAAATCCCGGAATAATCAGTTCCCGTTTCAGCATGGATGGTGATGCCCATTGAATCCGCTCCGTTTCCCGGATCCAGCGTTAATTTATCCACACCGCCATCATAGAGAAAAGAGGTCATAACACCGGCTTCATTAAAAGTTATTGTTCCGGTAGACCCGCTTGTAATAGTCTCGTCACCAGATGTTGATGCTTCCCAGGTCCAACGCCCGTCCGTTGTGGTTTTAGTAAAATCGACGATCACATTATGGCTGCCGCCAAGACTGTCGTAAACAACTACGGAAGTGCGGGAGGTTCCCGTTACTCCCGGAACGGTATTTACATAGTTCGGCAATGTAATGGAGCCCGTGTTCCCGGTTCCGTTCGATAAACTGATCGAAGTCGAGCTGTCACCGGCTACATCATCGGTTAAAACTATTTTCCCGTCAGCGATGGTAGCGGTTGCACCACTATAGGCTGAAGAGATGGCGTCCGCTAAATCCTGCACGGTATCCCCTGCTGCGTAAGTATATGTTGCTGAAACACTTGTACCATCTGAATCTGTTCCTGAAATAACAATTGTATCACCTGCAACATAAGGTGTCGACACTTGTTCCAAATTGTTTAGTAATGTTGCTCCGGTCGCATTCGCTCCCGATTCTGTTAAAGCGCTGCCCATATTCCAAACTTCAGCAACGGTTTCCAGACCGGCATTTAAATTCCCGGAAAGCCAGACATTCTCACTCTCTACTGCTTCGGAAATCAGGTTGGGATCGATAACAATGTCAGACATATTTCCGGCGCCAAAGCCGACCGAATTCGTATCATCATTCACCAGCCAACCCTGTACGGCAAGTCCCCGCTGATTGACTAATTTTCCATCGGCATTAAAATAGAACTGGCCGGCGCGGGTATAGTAATCACCAGAGGTACTGTTTAATACAAAAAAACCTTCTCCTTCAAGCGCCATATCGGTTATAACGCCTGTGTTTTCGAGGTTTCCCTGCGTAAAGATATTTTCGATAGAGGCGGTTTTCATTCCCAGTCCAACCTGCATCGGATTAATATATCCGGTTCCTCTTCCGGGAGTGGAATTAGACAAGGTTTGGTTGAGTGCTTCCGAGAAATTAATCCGGCCGCCTTTATAGCCTACTGTGTTGATATTGGCAATATTATTGCCGATGATGTCCATCTTCATCTGATGGTTGATAAGTCCTGAGACGCCTGAATACAAAGATCGTAACATAATTTTACCCTCCTAAGGTAGTGTTTGATTATCCGCTTCAATCAGTCGGCGGATTGAGGGCTCCCCTGAGGCACGTAAGCGCGTACCGTTGGGTCCAGCCCGGTTTAGTTTTATACAATTGCAACGCTGTCAATATTGGTAAAAACATTCTTGCCAGCGGCCATATTATCCACTGCGGTGACAACTGTGCGATTTTTTACACTCACCACAAATGCAGTTTCATCCATTAAAATAACAGAATTTGCCGCTCCTTTCGCATCCAACTGCTGTAACCCGTCATTGAGCCTGTTCAAAGAACCGGCAGACATCTCTACCTGGCGTTCTTCCAGCCGGCGTACAGCATGTGCCGAAAACTTAAGATCCGTTGTCTGATTGAGTTTATCATTCAGAATTTCGGAAAATGGTTTTCCTGCTGTACTATCCTGGTTACCGCTTTTGATTTTTTGCGAATGAAGCGGATTGTTTTGCAGCGGATAAAGTCTGCTGTTAATTTGAAGTTCCGATACTTTCATTTGTGAACTCCTCTATCCGATTTCCAGTACATCAGCCAGCGAAACCTCTTTGCCATTCACGATTAAAACGGCCGTACCATTGGCATAGCGAACGGAAGAAACGATTCCCTTACTCACGGAAACGGATCCCACAGAATCACCATCGCTGTTTTTTGCTTCTATTTCGACACGGTAATTTCCACCGGGCATCACCTCGCCCTGATTGTTTTTACCGTCCCAGGTAAGCGATTGTTTTCCACCTTCCAGGCCATGCGCTTCCATTGTTCTCACAAGATTACCCGCGGGATCGTAAATTTTTACAGTCACTTCATCAGAAAAATCCTGTAAAATAAAATCCACCGGGGTCGTTCCACCGGAAACCAATGACAAGTTGTCGCCATAGGAACTCACTTCTTTGCCGACAAAATTTGCCGCCATCGTGTTATTGATTGAACTGGTCAGCATCATATCCATATCCGAGCTGTTTTTCAGACTGGTATTAATATCCGACAACTGTTCCAGCGAACTAAACTGGGCAAGCTGCGCGGCAAAATCCTGACTTTCCATCGGTGAAAGCGGATCCTGATTTTGAAGCTGGGCAACCAAAAGACTCAGGAATTCTGCTTTTCCCATATCCTGGTTTGCGCTTGTGGTGGTCTGAGCCGCCTGTGTTTGTGCATTGCTGATTTGGCTTATGTCCATTGTTAACTCCTATGCAATTACTTCAATTGTGTTGTAGCCATATTTCTTTTGGGTTACGGCGGGTTGTTCTTGTTCATTTTGAACCTCCTTCGATTGTTTTGGTTTGGATTTTTGCGACCCGCGTTGCTGATCCTGCGTCTGGTTCATTTTAGAACCAAACGGCGCGGTGTCGATAGCGATTGAACTGAATTCAATGCCTTTCAATATTAGATTATGTTGAATTTGCGGCAGAGTCTTTTGCAGTTCATTACGTACCTTATCGGATTCAACCCGAATTTTTATGGTTTTTTCTTTCGTCTTTTCATCGAGCTGTATTTCGACTTCCCCGGCGCTGCCGGCTGAAACTTTAAAACTCGTCTTTACAGAAGTCTGTTTAGTCGAGGCCTTAAATTTTTGAATAAGCTCATTAATTCTGCTTACCAGCGGGGCAAATTTTACAGGCACCTGTATTTCACGGGAAGCGTGTGTTCCATTTGTCATTCCCGCTTCAGAAACCTCTTTTTGCACATTTTTATCGTTTCCCTGTTTCCCGAATTCCAGAACGGTTTCTGTTTCGGATTTTCCAGATTGGCCGTTTCCCGATTTAGAAATAGTTTTTTCAGAAAAGTCATGCAGTTTCTTGCCTTTCCCGGCTGCCTCTTTTGTACTATTAACATGTTTACCCGGGTCTGATACTTCTTTTTTTATTTCTTCCTTCTTAGATTTAGGTTTTACAGTATTTTTACCTACCGCCGGTGTAAAAGCAATATCTTCTTTCGGCTGAATTTTAGCAGTCGTTTGTATCTTATCAGGATTTCCCCGGGCATTTTTACCACTCTCCGTATTTTGTTGAATCTGCTGCTGTAATAACTCCCCTTTCGTATGAATCGGGGAAGACGTCGTGCTGGTTTTTGGTTTTGGGGACGCTTTTATTTTTTGTCCTGAATCGGTAAGCCGAATTTCACTATTCTGTTTTGGACGCATCTCTTCAGGATTTTTAGTTTCCTGAGTTTTAATAGGATTGGTTTTAAGCGTTGAAGGCTTTACGTTATCCGCGGTTTCCCGTGAAATGTCTATCCTGCCGTTCTGAATCGTTTTCCGTACCTGCATTTCACTTTTCTGAGGCCGCTCCTTTGGAGCTTCTGTCTGCGTTTTAAAAGCAACCGGCTTCAATTCCTGATCCGTATTCATGCTGTTTGGTTTATCTGAAGTTAGCGCACCGGCAGGTTTAATAAGTTTCGGGTTATTCGGATTTTCTTTAATGGCATTATGGTCGCCCTTAACCGGCCCGGACGCTATTTTCTGTTTGTTGATCGGCGGCCTGGTTCCCTGGGCAGGAATTGTTTTTGCGGCGGGCGTGCTGCTTTTAGAGACGGTTTGTGCTTGTTCATTCTTTAGACCCGGAGCCGCATTTTTATTTACTTGTAAGCCCTGGCTTTCTTTTGTTCGCGCCGGTTTTAACGGGGTTTCTAAGGGCTGCTCTTGTTTGATATTTTTCGCGCCTACCCGGACATCCGATTTTGAACTTGTTGCTTCGGGTACCTGGGAGGAATTTGTTTTCACCACCGGCTGTTTTGTCTGAATAGAATTTGGTTCTTTCCCGTTTTGTTTAATCGATACACTTTTTTCCTGAACACCATGTTTTGAAGCAGCCTGTTCTGACTTTACAGCCGTCGTTGAACGAATCGTCTGGCCTTTTTGGTGGTTTTCCGGAATGTTTGTTTTATTCTGTTGCGGGTTGGAATTTTTAACTTCTTTTCCAGCCGCCTGGTTTTTAACAATCGATTGAGTTCCGGCAGGAATCTTTCCGGAGACTATTTCCCCGTTGGCGGCTCCAGTCATTTTCGCCTGTTGAGATGGTTTCTGATCTTGCGGAAATGCTTTCACCTGAATGACCGGCATTTTGATTTGATTCTTTGCCGCAGCTGTTTCGATTTTTGAAACAAATTTTTGAACCGCTTCCATTTTTGCGGCATTCTTTACTGTTAATACCAATACCGGTTTATTCCCAATCTGTTTTAACTGCGCCTGAACATTTAAACTCTCCGAATTTTTTATGGGAGACAAGGCCGGGGATTTATCCGCGGGTTTTGCAAAGGCCGCTGATAAGGCCCGCAGAATGAGTACTTGACTCTTAGGGTCTAAATCATTTTTAGAATCTTCGGAAGAACTCTTTTTAAGCAATCCGCCAAGGCTTTCCATTGTGGGAACCTGTTTCGTCCCAGGACGGATGAAAACCGGCGCATCTTTGGAAGAAGCTGTTTTGAGAGACGGTTGGTTTTTAACCACAAAATGTGTTCCGGAAATATTTAATTTCGTCTTTTGAGGATTTGTATTTTTATTAAAAATAAAACCGGATAACAGATTCCCGAAGGATGATAACCGCGTTCCTTTTTTAACAGATTCTGCATTCTGAATCTGTTTTAATCCCATTATTTCAAGACCTTTTAGCATTTTCATAGGAAATACCTTATTTCTCGTTAATTATTTTTTTTGTGATTTTTGCGGCCCGCGCTTCACTTAACGCAAGCAGAATATTTTTTCGTGCCGTTTTACCGGTTTGCTTATAAATAAGAACCACGGTATCATCGTCCAATTTATTCAAAATAGGCCCCATCGCTTTTGTTTTCATAGAAGACAATGTTTTTGCCATCTCTTTGGCCCGGGATTCTCTGCTTTTTGTACTGGTTTTCGCCTGTGTTATTTTTTGCAGTTCTTTTTCCAGCTTTTCGGTTTTAGAAGCGGCGATTGTAAGACTATCCACCAGTTTACTCTTTTCTTCTAAAGCGGCCTGAAGATCGGCAATCTTTAGCACCATCTTTTCTTCTTTACTAAGCTCACCTTTTTTATTTTTAACTTTTTGAATTTCCGCCTTCGTAACGACCGGTTTTTTCTTGATTTCCTTCTCAGGAGGCTTCGGGTCCTGCAGCATCAGCATAACCGAAAAAACCACTGCAATAGAAAATAAAAATATTCCCAGGGAAAAAACGACCCATTTTACGACACCCATTGTCTACTCTTTCTGCTTATTGCGATTTGTCATTTGCACTGCGGCTTCATCATCTTTTTTCTGTTCATCTCTCAATACTTCTTTTTTATACTCTTCCACTTTTCGTTCCCGTAATTTTTCAACTATTTTCTTTTTTTTAACGGCGGCGATGAGTTCTTCCCTGCGATCTTCGGTCCTTTTTTTTGAATTTTTTACCCGAATTTCCTGTAAATCAATATGTTCGCTTAACTGCCGCAGATAGCTCCCGTTTATCATCAAACTATTCAAATTCGGTTTTTTAACACTTTCCTCGCTGCCCGTAGTCAAATGGTTTTCCTTCTCAGTGTTCAGCCTTTCCAAATTTTGCTGTTCTGTCTGCAGTTCCCTGTTTGCTTTTCCCAGTTCAATGGCCCGCTGCTCTTCCCGGTGGCGCCGCACATCCAATACTTTCTGGAGTGAAAATTGAAATGCCTTTGCCATTATGCGTTTTTAACTCCCGCCAAATCCCGCAAGCCCGCCAGCGTTTCCGGAAAGGCGGACGCTTCGTTTACGCCTTGCTTCAAAAATGACCTAATAGCTTCAATTTTTGCGACAGCTTCATCTATTTTGGCATTGCTGCCCGGCACATAAGCGCCGATATTGATTAAATCCTCCGATTCTTCGAACACTGCCAGCAGTTCCACAATATCAGATGTAAATTTCTGCTGCTCCGTAGTGGTCACTTCGTTCTTCACCCTGCTGATGCTCTGCAGAATATCGATGGCCGGATAGTGTCCCCGTGCCGCTAATTTTCTGGAGAGAACCAAATGGCCGTCCAGAATAGAACGGGCGGTATCCGCCACCGGCTCATCCATATCATCCCCTTCAACCAGCACGGTATATAATCCGGTAATACTGCCATGCTCTCCGCTGCCTGCGCGCTCCAGTAAACGCGGCATCAGTGCAAATACGGAAGGCGTATAGCCTTTTGTGGTTGGTGGTTCCCCAATGGCCAGACCGATTTCCCGCTGCGCCATGGCGACACGGGTCAGGGAATCCATTAATAAGAGTACATCTTTGCTCTTATCCCGAAAATACTCGGCAATAGTGGTGGCCAGTAATGCGCCTTTAATACGCACCGTTGCTGCCTGGTCAGAGGTTGCCACGATAACGACGGATCGTTTTAAACCTTCTTCGCCTAAGTCCCGTTCGATGAACTCGCGTACTTCACGTCCACGTTCTCCGATTAACGCGATTACATTTACATCCGCATCGGTGTATTTCGAAATCATTCCCAGCAGCACACTTTTCCCGACCCCGCTGCCCGCAAAAATACCGGCGCGCTGGCCTTTACCCAGGGTTATCAGTCCATCCACCGACCGGATACCCGTCGCTAATGGCTTTGCGATGCGCTGACGCTTTAACGGGTTTGGCGGCATATTATAAACCGTTCTAAAATGTTTGGTTTTAATCGGCCCTTTTCCATCAATCGGATTTCCGAGCCCATCGAGGATTCTTCCCAATAATTGGTCACTCACGGGAACCCGCAGCGGGAGGGTGTTCAGTTTTACTCTGCTTCCGGGTGCTACGCCAACTGTTTCCCCCAGCGGCATAAGCAATACTTTATTTTCCCGAAACCCAACCACTTCCGCTTTTATGGATTTACTGCCGGAAACTGATATTTCACACACATCTCCAACGGAACCGGAATTTGCGGCGGCTTCTATTACAATACCGGCAATTTCGGACACTTTTCCGTCTACCCGAACCGGATTCAGACCTTCCACATTCCGGATATGTCTGTGAAATTTTTCAGTTAACTTTTCCATCAGTCTGCCTTATTTTTAAGGCTGTCTCCTAAATGTTCTGTTTGTGTATGGAATGTACCGTCTATTAAAAAATCTTCCGATTCAATCCGGGCTTCCCCTTTTTTAAGATCTTTAGCAGGCAAGACATTCAAATTCATTTTTTTGGGCAAATTTAATTTTTCATTGAGCTGTGCATTTTCCACAGCAGTCATCTGTTCCGGATTCACTTCAATAATCACTTTATTCTGATCCACTATTTCATACAGCATTTTCCGAAGCCGTTCAAATAAAATTTCATCAAAATCATCGCGGTGTTTTAATTCGACCGCCAGCACTTCTTCGGCCAGATGTTTTGCTAGTTCCAGCAAAGGGGCTTCAATCTGTTCGATGGTTTCGAGATATTTTAATTCCATCGCATGCATTTCGATTCGCATCGCTTCCACGCTTTTATTTGCTTCCTGAAAACTACTGCGCTGGCCTTCGCCGTATCCCGCCTGGAACGATTCTTCCCTGGCCTTCTGAAGCTCCATTTCCAGAATTTTAATACGTCCGTTAAGCTGCCGGATTCGGATACTGTCAGCCGCAGAAGTATCATCATAGCCATCGGTATCGGCAAAGCGGGAATCACTGGACGGGCTGAACCCAACAGAGGTTTCTTTAATACCGCTCAGGCGGTTATTTAGTTTTAATGTAAATTGCTTCATCGTTTACCTAATCCAACAATTCTTCATCGTCCCCGCGTGAAAGCACAATCTGACCGCTCTCTTCCAGCCTGCGGGTTATTTCTAAAATATCTTTCTGAGCGCCTTCCACATCCTTTACGCGTACAGGGCCGAGGTAATCCAGTTCTTCTTTGAGCATCTTTGCCGCCCGCTCGGACATATTTTTATAAAATTTTTCCTTCATCTCCTCGTCGGAGGCTTTCATCGCCAGGGCAAGGGATTTAGAATCCACCTCTTTTAAAATCATTTGAATGGCGGCATCCGGTAATTTCCCGATATCATCAAACATAAACATTAAATCGGTAATCTCGGTTGCAAGTGCAGCATTGCGTTCCCTGAGATTTGTTAAAATATTTTTCTCGGAAGCCCTGCTCACCGAATTCAATATCTCTGCAACAGATTCCACGCCGCCGGTCTTGCTTAATCCGCCGCCAAATACAGAACCGAGCTGTTCGCGCAGAACGGATTCGATATCCTGTATAAGTTCGGGCGAGGTTTTTTCCATTGTTGCTACCCGGTACGCTATTTCATATTGATTTTCTTCCGGTAATTCGGATAAAATGGACGCGGCCTGTACGGGTTTTAAATTTGCCAGAATAAGTGCCGCGGTTTGCGGATGTTCGTTTTGCAAAAAGTTCGTCATTTGTTTATCATCAACCGTTTGTAAGAGGTAAAATGCGCTTACTTCGGTAGCGGCTTCTACGCGCTTTAAAACCTCTTCCGCTTTTTTACGTCCCCAGGCTGCTTCCAGTATTTCCTTGGCATATCCAAGTCCGCCCTGAACGATATACTGATTAGCCATCATCATTTCATAAAATTCTTCCATTACAGAAGAAAGAACTTCCACACTAACATTTTGTTGCCGGGCAATTTCGATGGAGACACGCTC
>JANTFQ010000044.1 GCA_024763405.1 Calditrichaceae bacterium | reverse complement strand
GCCGAACTTTTACCGGATACGGTTTCCGTTTTAACCCATTGTAATGCGGGAATTCTCGCTACCGGCGGGCGCGGTACGGCACTTTCGGTTATTTACAACGCCGCGAAATCCAAATCTATTCATGTTTTTGTAGACGAAACCCGGCCGGCAGGGCAGGGGATTCGGCTTACGTACTGGGAACTTGTACAAAACAATATTCCGGCAACCGTATTAACCGACAGTATGGCCGGAATGCTGATGCAGCAAAAAAAAATCGACGCGGTCATTGTCGGTGCAGACCGAATCACACAAAATGGAGATACGGCCAATAAAATCGGAACTTACGCACTTGCTGTTTTAGCCCGGTTTCATCGGATTCCTTTTTATGTCGCGGCTCCACTTTCTTCTTTTGATATGACCCTGTCAGATGGTAACGCTATTCCAATAGAATATCGTGAAAAAGAGGAACTGATCGGTTTTTGGAACATTAAAAATCAGGAAATGTATACCGTGTTTAATCCGGCATTCGATGTAACACCCGGCGAACTTATTAGCGCTTTTATTACAGAACACGGGGTGCTTAAGCCCCCATATAAAGAAAATTTAACCAATTTATTTACCCAATAACTTTAAGGAGTTTTTATGAAACGAACCGCTCTTCTTTTAATTATCGCCCTGGTTGGCTTGTCTATGCTCGTATCTTGTCGTCCGGCAGAACTGGAAGGCGCCTTTGTGGAATATAAAGCGAACCGCTTCGATAAGGCCCTGGAACTGGCACAGCTTTCTACGGAAAAATATCCACAAAACGGTGAAGCCTGGTTGTTGCTCGGCCGTTTGTATGGTAAGAAAGACCAGTTTGCAGATATGGTCTCCGCCTTTGACAAAGCCGTTGAACTGAATCCACAATATGCAACGACCGTTCAGAATGAGCGCACTTACTATTTTCAGATTAATTTTAACAAAGGTGTTACCAACTATAACGCCTTCACCAAATTAGAAGATCGTAAATCGGAAAAAGCGCAAAAGACCATTGATAACGCCATTGAAGGTTTTAACAATGCAAATATTATTAAAACCGACTACACCGCAACCAACTTACTCGCTTCCTGTTACAATATTTCAGACCGTTCCGATGAATCGCTTAAATATTATAATGAACTCACCAAAATTGCTCCCGATACAGCCGCATCCTGGCTGGCAGTGGGAACTTTTTATTTTACAAAAGGAAATTATGAAAAATCCGTTGAAAATTTAAAGAAAGCGCTCGCCATAGAACCGAACAATGTTGAGGCTGTGACTCTTATTTCTCAGGCTTATGATATGCTGAAAGATACGGACAATGCTATCACAGCCTATGAAAAAGCAAAAAAACTGAATGATCAGGAAAAAGCTTTTCCATATAATTTAGGTTTAATATATAACAAGCTACTTAATGCTGAAGGAGTTGATGAGGCAACAAAAGCAAAATATCTTGATAAACTCATCGAAAATTTTGGCCAGGTAATTGAGCTGGATCCGGATATTCAAATTGCTTACCAGATGAAAGCTTACGCTGAAATTCAAAAAGAAAAATATGAAGATGCCGTTGCTACTTTAAACACCGGTATTGAACATTTTCCCGAAGAAGGAGCCCTTTGGTTTAATCTGGGAATTGCGTATACCCGCTTGGCAAAGGCAAAAGAAGCTAAAAATGCCTTTAAAAAGGCGGAAGAGCTTGGTTATAAATAGAGGCTTATTTTTTTGTTTTATGGAGTCGAACAACTTTAAAAGGGGTGCTTAGTCGCCCCTTTTTCTGTTTTTAGATAAATGATACGATAGCGCTTCCAACTCGATAGACATATTTTCGTTTTTTACAATAATTCCTTCCGGCACTTTTATGGTAATCGGGGCAAAATTTAAAAACGCCCGCACTCCGCATTTTACCAGATCGTCCACCACTTCCTGTGCCTTGTTTGCCGGTACTGCGATAACGGCGATTTCAAGATTCTCCCGGTTGGCAATATAGCACACATCGTCAATGTGATGAATTACCAGATCCCCAATTTTTTTCCCGACCTTGTCCAGGTCTTTATCAAAAATCGCCTTAATGAAAAAACCCTGCTTTTTAAATTCCGTATAATCAATCAGCGCCCGTCCGATATTGCCCGCCCCCACCAAACCGATATTCCATTTTTTATCGAGCCCAAGAATGGATCCTATTTCTTTTTTCAGCAATTCCGTATTGTAACCTAATCCGCGTTTCCCAAAGGCACCGAAAAAGGATAAATCTTTGCGGACTTGCGCCGAGGTTATATTGTTAATCTGGGCCATTTTTTCAGAAGAAACGGTTTCTGTTTTTTGTTCTATAAGGCGGGATAGCGTTCGGTAATAGGTAGATAGACGACTTATGGTTGGATCTGAAATTTTTTGCATTTTTTCTCCCAGTCAGAGATTTTTTTCACAAGTGCGGATAAATTAAGCAATTATTTTTGTGAGTCAAGACTTGTAGGTAGGTTGGGGAAGGTAATTTTGAAACCGGCAAGCTGAAACAGAGGAAGGCAGGTAAACACCCCAATGAATTTGAGCGTTTACCTGCTCAGAATGGTGAGCGCTGGTTTAAGGCAAGAAAACGATTATTCCTTAATATCTTCCTCGTCTTTACCATTCTCCGTGATAACCACCTTCGCCACATCGGCAACTTTGTCATCTGTGTCTAAACGGATGAGCCTGACACCTTGTGTATTCCGCCCAATTAAGCTGATGCTTTCCGTATTCTGCCGGATAACGACGCCTTTTTCGGTAATTATCATAATATCTTCTTCTTCTACAAGGGTCAGTGCCGTTACGAGATTCCCTGTTTTTTCGGTGATTTTCATCCCGATTAGACCGCTTCCGCCTCTTTTCTGTACGCGGAAATCTTTTACCGTTGTACGCTTTCCATAGCCCTTTTCCGAAATGGTCAGCAATTGGTATTCGTCTTTGGCAACCGCCATCTGAATAACCCGGTCATCTCCTTTTAGGCGAATCGCTTTTACGCCGGTCGCCGTGCGTCCCATTTCGCGCACATCGCTTTCGTGGAATTTGATAGCCGTTCCTTTTTCCGTTACGAATAGAATTTTACATTCTCCGGAAGAATATTTTGCTTCGATCAGCTTATCTCCTTCGCGGATATTCAGGGCAATGATTCCACCCCGGCGCGGCCGGCTAAAAGCATTTAAACTGGTTTTTTTAACGACCCCTTTTTCCGATGCCATAATAATATAGCCCTCGGCCTCAAAATCTTTAACCGTTACAAAAGCACGGATATTTTCGCCGCTTTCAATATTAATCAGGTTGATAATCGGCCGGCCTTTTGCTGTTTTTCCAGCCGGGGGAATAGCGTGTACTTTTAGCCAGTACACTTTTCCTTTGTCGGTGAAAAACAGAATATATTCGTGGGTGTTGGCGGTGAACAGGTGTTCAACAAAATCTTCTTCTTTTGTTGCCGCACCCTTAACGCCTCTGCCGCCGCGATTTTGCAGCCGGTATTCATTAACCGGAATTCGTTTGATGGCGCCTTTATGAGAAATAGTAATTACCACATCTTCTTCAACAATCATATCTTCGATGGTCAGGTCGTCTAATGTAGTTACAATTTCCGTGCGCCGTTCATCCTGGTATTTTTGCAGTACTTCGTTTAATTCTGTTTTAACAATCTCTTTCTGCATCTGCTCGCTGGCCAAAATAGCTTCTAATTTTTCGATAAGCGCTAGTAATTGTTGATATTCGGTTTCAATTTTATCCCGCTCCAGGCCGGTTAGTTTTTGCAGGCGCATATCCAAAATGGCTTTTGCCTGTATTTCGGACAAACCGAAACGCTCTATCAGGCGTTCTTTTGCCGCATTGGGGTCGGGGGATTTTTTTATCAGTTCGATAATTTCATCGATATTATCGATGGCAATGCGCAGCCCTTCCAGAATATGGGCCCTCTTCTGCGCCTGGTTCAATTCATATTTAGTACGTCGTACAATTACTTCGACACGGTGGTCGATGAAATACTGAATCATCTGTTTTAAATTGAGCACCTGCGGCCGGCCGTTTACCAGCGCCAGCATATTGATACTGAAAGTGGTCTGCAGCTGGCTGTGTTTATACAGAAGATTTAAAATAACCTGCGGATCATAATCTTTTTTGATTTCAATTACGATACGCATTCCGTCCCGGTCCGATTCGTCCCGTAAATCCGAAATACCCTCAATCCGTTTCTCTTTGATCAACTCAACAATTTTTTCCAGCAGGGTCAGTTTGTTTACCTGGTAGGGGATTTCATTAATGATGATAACGGATTTGCCATTTGATTTTTCTTCGACTTCTGCCTTTCCACGAACATACACTTTTCCCTTACCGGTGGTGTATGCCTTGTGAATTCCTTCGATCCCGTGGATGGTCGCGCCCGTGGGGAAGTCGGGACCCTTTATATACTGCATCAAATCCACGATTTCAGTTTCCGGTTCATCAATTAAAACCTTAACCGCCTGCACGACTTCACCCAAATTATGGGGCGGAATATTTGTGGCCATTCCCACTGCAATGCCACTGGAACCGTTTATTAACAGATTGGGCAGATTGGCCGGCATTACCACCGGTTCGTCCAGACTGTCATCAAAGTTACGGGAAAAATCAACGGTATCTTTATTAATATCCTTTAACAATTCTTCGGCAATGTTTTGCATACGCACTTCCGTATAACGCATCGCCGCCGGAGAATCGCCATCCACGGAACCAAAGTTTCCCTGGCCGTCAATCAGCGGATAGCGCAGGGAAAAATCCTGCACCATACGGACGATCGTATTATAAACCGCCAAATCACCGTGCGGATGGTATTTACCCATTACTTCACCCACAATTCTGGCGCTTTTTTTATGGGCTTTATTGTGCAGAAGTCCCAGTTCGTGCATTCCGTATAAGACACGGCGGTGCACCGGTTTTAATCCGTCCCGCACATCTGGCAGCGCCCGGGAGACAATTACCGACATTGAATAGTCCAGATAGGACTCTTTCATTTCATTTTCTATATGAACAGGAATTATTCTTTCGTTCTTTTCCATTTTTTCCTCAAAAATTAAATGTCCAGATTACGGACATACTGCGCATTCTCTTCAATAAATTTTCGCCGCGGTTCTACTTCATCACCCATAAGGGTTGTAAAAATCTGATCCGCTTCGATGGCATTTTCCATTGTCACCTGTAAAATGGTACGCTTTTCCGGGTCCATCGTTGTTTCCCACAATTGTTCGGGATTCATTTCACCAAGACCTTTATAGCGCTGAATTCCGATTTTATCTTTCGCCCCTTCGATACCGCTAATAATTTCTTCCTTCTGAGCGTCATCAAACACATACCATTCGTTTTTGCCATTTTTTATTTTATACAGCGGCGGCTGGGCAATATACACATTTCCCCTTTGGACCAGTTCATTCATATATCTGAAAAAGAAGGTTAGCAAAAGCGTACGGATATGCGCGCCGTCCACGTCGGCATCCGTCATTATGATAATTTTATGATAGCGTAATTTTTCCAGTGAAAAATTATCCGATCCGATACTGGTTCCGATCGCCGTGATCATTGTTTTTATTTCTTCATTTACCAAAATTTTATCGAGGCGGGCTTTTTCCACGTTCAGGATTTTTCCCTTTAAAGGCAGAATCGCCTGAAAGCGCCGGTTGCGTCCCTGTTTTGCCGAACCACCCGCGGAATCACCCTCCACCAGGTAAATTTCACATTCTTCCGGATTGTTGGAGGAACAATCGGCTAATTTTCCCGGCATCGAATTACTTTCCAGCGCTGTTTTACGCCGGGTCAGCTCACGGGCGTGCCGGGCAGCTTCCCGGGCCCGGGCGGCACTGGTACATTTATCAATGATTGTTTTGGAAATCGCCGGGTTTTCTTCTAAGTATTCAAATAATTTCTGATTTACGAGTGATTCCACCGCGCCGCGTACTTCCGAATTCCCCAGCTTGGTTTTTGTCTGTCCTTCAAACTGTGGTTCGCTCACTTTTACCGAAATAACCGTGGTCAGACCCTCACGTACATCTTCACCGGTAAGATTTACTTTGTCTCCGTTTTTGATGAGATTGTATTTTTGAGCGTAGGAATTAAGGGTACGGGTCAAAGCCGATTTAAAACCGGAAAGGTGCGTGCCGCCTTCGATCGTATTAACATTGTTACAATAGGTTAAAATGTTTTCCGTGTAGGTTGTGTTGTACTGCATCGCGATTTCGATGGGAATTCCGTCGCGTTCTCCTTCGAGGTAAACCGGCTCTTTGTTGACCGGCGTGCGGGCTTCATCTAAAAATTCTACAAAGGCTTTTAAGCCGCCTTCATACAAAAAAGTTTCTTCTCTATCGGTGCGCTCGTCGAACAGAGTGATTTTTAAATTTCTGTTTAAAAAACTGAGTTCACGTAAGCGGCTGGCAAGAATTTCAAATTTATAGGAAACCGTTTTAAAAATTTCAGGGTCGGCTAAAAAGGTTAATTTGGTACCGTTTTTTTCCGAAGTACCGATTTCTTTTACTTTGTCTACCGGAATTCCAATTTTATAATTCTGTTCGTATTTCTTCCCGTTCCGGGAAATTTCCACACGGCAGGTTTTAGACAGGGCATTTACGACAGAAGCCCCGACGCCGTGTAACCCACCGGAAACCTTATAATTGCTTTTATCAAATTTTCCGCCGGCGTGCAGAACGGTCATAATTACTTCAACCGCCGGTTTGTTTTCGCCGGGATGCATATCAACGGGAATTCCGCGGCCGTCGTCTTCCACGGTAATTTCTTCTGTTTTATGAATCGTTACTCTTATTTCGGAAGCATATCCGGCCATCGCTTCATCGATGCTGTTATCCACAATTTCATACACCAAATGATGCAAACCTTTGGAGGAAACATCACCGATATACATTGCCGGACGTTTTCGTACCGCTTCAAGGCCTTTTAAAACCTGAATATTTTGTGCTGTATAATTTTTACCTGACATACTGCGCCTTATTTTATACCAGTTTGATTGTTTCTATTTTTGCTGTTTTTAATGAACGATTAATCATTTGTAAAAGTTCTTTTTTCCGGGAGCCGAGTTCTTTTTTCCATAATTCACTCGTAACACGAATGGTCAGTTCCTTGTTTTCCAGCTTTTCAGGAACCGTCACTTCGGCCAACTGTTTTTTTAAAATCGTATTCCAGTTCTTTTTAATTTCATATTCCGCGTATGGTTTTTCGAGATTATATTTCTTCATAATCTTCTGCAGCGGATCAGAAACTGAATGGAATTCATTTTTCATTTTACCTGTTTTCCCTGCTCAATTTCCAAAAAACGAACCGTTTCGTCTGCAAGGCCATTAATTTTTTCCCTGCTGGTGGTCGTGATTATGGTCTGACCGAAAGGGATCACACAGCCAATCAGATTATTAATGCGTTCATTATCCAGTTCCCCAAAAATATCGTCCATTAGAAGAATCGGATTTTCAGATGTCTGTTCTTTCAAATATTCGCTTTCAACCAATTTTAACGCAATTAAAAGGGTTTTATTTTCTCCCTGCGAACCATACGCTTTTAAAGGAAAACCCTCTTTATAAAAAATTAAATCGTCCCGGTGCGGACCGATGAGTGTGTTTTGCCGCTGAATATCCGCATCGTAATTGTCAAATAGTGTTTGTCTAAATATTTTCTCTATATCATCCGCTTCCGGTTCAAGCGGAACATTGCTTTTATATTGTACGGTTATCTCTTCATCCCGCAGCGAAATACGCTGATAATATCCGGCAATTTTTGTATTGGCAAAATCTGTAAATTGCTGCCGAAGCCGGATTATATAAGCGCCGTTTTTTACGAGTTGTTCATCCCAGGGAAACAGAATACTGCTGTTCTCTTTATTTTCAGAAATGAGGGTAAGCAGCCGGTTGCGGTGGCTTAATGTTTTTTTGTATACCTGCAGAGCCTGTAGATATATCGGGCTGACTTGCGATAATAAAATATCAATAAATTTCCGCCTGTTTGCCGGAACGCCGTAAGCCAGTTCAAGGTCTTCCAAAGACAATAAGGTAACCGGTATTTTTCCGATTAATTGAGAAAATTTATCGATTTTATTTTGATTTAAAAAGACGTGTTTTCCTTCGGCTCCGGAATAGTAAACGCGAATCGAAAATTCGTCCTTCATATCTGTTTCAAAGAGGCCGGTAATCTGTAGATATTCTTTCTCGTGCTGCAGAACAATTTTTTCTGATTTTGCTCTAAAACTTTTCGTAATCGCTAAAAAGAATACCGCTTCTAAAAGTGATGTTTTTCCCTGGCCGTTCCTTCCGTGTATAATATTTATTTGTCTGCCGAAATCTAATTTCTCTCCGGAAATATTCCGGAAATGATTCAGCTCGATCTGCTTTAAATACATTTATTAGCTATTTAACCTGACCGGCATAATCAGCATTAAAATTTCTTCTTTTTCTTCCTGTTCAAAGGGAATAATTATTCCCGGACCATCTTCGTCTTCCACCAGAAATTTGATTTTTTCAGAATCCAAATGACGTAAAATATCCAGCAGATAGTTTGCGTTATAGGCGATTTCCAGCGGGTCCGAATCAAATTTACAGGAAATCGTTTCGTTTGCTTCTCCGCCAAAATCAATATCTTGTGCGTAAATATTAATTTCATTGGGATTTAAACTGAGCTTCACCTGGTAGGTCATCGGATTAGAAAACAGGGAAACACGTTTTACGGAAGAAACAAATTGTTCTTTATTAATTTCCATCTGTTTACTGTTCTGTGCCGGAATGACCCGTTCGTAATCGGGATAGGGATCTTTAATCAGCCGGGAATATATTTTTGTATTTGGTAATTCAAATAAAATATGACTGTCGCTAATCAGGATTTGCTGATTTCCTTCAGCTGGTAAATTACGGGCTACAAAATTGAGCGCTTTAGTAGGAACAATAATATTTTCCGTAAATTCTTTATTTTCAAAATCCCGGGTAATTATTTTAACCAGGCGGTGACCGTCTGTAGCAACCATCCGGTATTCGTCTTCCATTATCTGGCAAAAAACACCAGTAAGCGCCGGACGCAGATTATCGGTTGAACAGGCAAAAATTGTTTTTTCAATCATATGTTTCAGCACTGTATTTTTTAGTTCAATTTTATGCTCGGTCTCAACCAGCGGCACACTCGGAAATTCATTTTTATTTTGTCCGGAAAGTTTGTATTTACCAAAGGTCGATTCAATATAGATTTTTAAATTGGAATCAATTTTAAAGGTTAAATCGTTTTCCGGCATTTCCCGGATAATATCCAAAAGCAGTTTACCCGGAACCGCAATAGAACCTTGCTCGGTAACACTGCAGGAAGCCCAGGCTATTTGGGTAATTTCTAAATCGGTTGCAATAATTTTAAGATGGTCTTCTTCGGCAATTAACAGGACACTGTAAAGAATATCAACGGTGGATTTATTTGGAATTACGTTGATAACTTTTTGAAGAACACGGTAAAAATCATTACGGGAAATGGTAAAATTCATATTGCCTCCAAACAGGGATTTCAAAACAAAAAAGATAACAAATTTTCCCCTATTTTACAATAGACAGAACGTGCTCATTTGTAAATTCAAAATAATAAAATACGGTACCCTGAATGAAGTCGAAAAGTAATAACTTAGAGAATGAATTACTTTGCCGTTATCTAAAAAGTGATAAAAAGAAGGAAATGAAAAAACACTATTATTTAAATTTATATTCTTTAAATAAAATAAGAAATAATTATAAAGGCTGTGGATATGTGGATAAGTCTGTGAATAGTTTGATATGATTGAATTAATTCTTTTTTTTTGCTGTGAATAAAAAGTGCGTTGAATGTTAATTAAGCCTAAAACTTTCATCGGACATTAAAATAAAAACAGGCTCTGTTGATAAACATTAAATTAGTTTCAAGTTATACACATTGTTATTCACAAAAATAAAAACGTCTTAACATCTTGTAAAAAAAAGAGTAAACTAATATTTCATAAATAATTATCCACATTCGGTAAAAAAGAGGGAAAATATTATTCAGGAATATTTGCCTTTCTCTCATTCAAATAGATAAATTAACGTTTCTAAAAAATAAAGCAATGGAGTATATATGAAACGTACCTATCAACCGAGTAATCGGAAAAGAAGAAACAAGCACGGTTTTCGTTCCCGTATGAGTTCTGCAAACGGCCGCGCCGTTCTTTCACGCAGAAGAGCAAAAGGACGTAAAAGATTAACTGTTAGCGATGATCTTATCAAAAACGCCTAACATATCTTCTTTAAAAAATAAAAAAGAAATACAAGACCTTCTTGCTTCGGGCAGGAAGGTCTATACTAAATATGGAATTATTTTTTTAAAGAATATACCCGAAGCAGTGAATAACAAGGCCGCTATTCTTGTAAAAAAGAAATGCGGCAATGCTGTAAAAAGGAATTACATAAAAAGAGTCCTGCGCTATTTTATACGTGAACACGCCCGGCTCTTAAGTAATAACAATAGAATTGCTTTTCTGTATCTGTATACGGGTAAAGCAGAATATAAAAAAATAGAAACAATTTATATTAATGCATTGAACAGGTATGAGGAAAATTCTACTAATTCTCATTAAAGCTTACCAAAAATACATTTCTCCTTTAAGGCCGCCGACGTGCCGATTCTATCCCAGTTGTTCTCAATATTCATATGAATCTATTCAAAAGCACGGCGTTATTAAAGGAGGCTTTTATTCGGTAGTGCGTATCAGTAAATGCCATCCTTATCATCCGGGCGGATTTGATCCGGTTAAATAGAAATTATTAAGGAATTATAATGGATAGAAAATCAATAACAGCGTTAGTTCTAATTGCAGTCGTCATTCTTCTACTTCCATATTATCAGCAACTCATTAATGGCGATCAGGCAAATTTACCCGGATCAAAAATAGATACCTTTCAAACGGCTCAAAAAGACAGCCTTCCTGTTCAAAAGAAAAAACCTGTGAAAGTTGTTAAAAATGAACCGGCTCCTGTAATCAAGAAGACGCCTGCAGAAAATCAAACGCCAAGTGATATTTCTGTACAACAAGCCAGCGAAGAGAAAATATTCAAAATTCAGTCCGATAAAATTAGTGTTATTTTATCTAATAAAAGCGGCGGTTCTTTAAAACAGTTTGTTTTAAATGACTTTGCGATGGACGATTCTCTGAAGGTCAATATGGTAGACCCGACGATTCACAATGGCGTCTTTCTGGCCTTTCAAACAAATCAGGGAGAATATATTGATACAGACAATTATATGTTTACAACCAAGAAAACACCTGGAACGGTTTTTCTAAAGGAAAATGAATCATACCGTATTGATTTTACACTGATTATTAACGGCGATTTAATTCGGAAAACCTATACGTTTTATGGAAATAGTTATCATTTTGATGTCGCTGTGCATTTTTCTAATCCTGCAAAAACACTGTTAAACAGACAATATCAGTTTGGATGGAAAAACGGATTACCTTCTACCGAATCGTATAAATCGGATGATAATAATTACAACCAGGTTTACGTTTATATGGGAGAGGAATTAGAAAATTACAGTGTAAGCGATCCCGGAAAAGGTGAAGCGGTTAC
>JANTFQ010000043.1 GCA_024763405.1 Calditrichaceae bacterium | reverse complement strand
GCAGCCCAGATGATGACCTTCCAAATGGTAAACACATCAAACGCATTCAGTAGCTGAAAAAGAGCTGTTTTATAATCGGCGGGATCCAGAAATACCGCCAGACTTGTATACACGTGTAGTGATCCTTTGGCCAGCGCCATAGGCAGTTTTACCAATAATTCTAAAACCCCGATTAAACCGGCCCAGCTGAACATTGAAAAAACCTGTTTAAAAGAAGCCTGACCACCAAGAAAAAAATTACCAAAAACTAAAAACGCGCCGGCGCCGAATAGATACACAATAAAAATATTGACAAGAGCCCCGCCCGCAGATTCCAGATTCCGCTGCATATCGCCCTTATCTTCCATTTTTTCGATGGCTTCATCTTTATATTCTTCCGGAATAAGGGTACTTTCATAAATTGCTTCTTTCTGAAAATCCAGCATTAAATCCTGAGTAAAATACGAAAAGGAGGCCCCCATAATGATGGCCACCAAAACCGGGAATAGCCAGTCCGGATATAGTCGCAGATTTTCAAAAACAGATTTAGGATTTGTGAAAATACCGATACTTTTTTCGGCAAAACTAAATTTTGGTATTGTGTTTTCTGTTATTTCTTCGGGTGCACTCATTTAAACTCCAGGTTTTCAGATTCTCTATAAACGGTATCTTAAGCGAAAAGTTGCTAAGAGTACAAGGATAAAATAAAAATATTCAGACTTAATTTGAGCGATTCTTAGGAATTATTTGTTTTAGTTTCAACGGATCCCGATACTCGGGATGACGAATTCTCTCCAGTGGGTGTGTTAGTCATTCCCCCCGAGTACTCGGGGGGAATCCAGTGGTGTTTTACTCCTTTAAATCAAACAATCGCTCAGATGATTCAGACTCCCTTAAAACTCTTTGTATACACGGGCCAGGGATCGCCCCGGCGCCGAAATTGAAATATCCAGAAAATAGCCGAATGGCGTTTGCGCCGTTGTATATCCGGAATCGGTCAATCGTGTCTGCGCCCTATCGAAGAGCTGTTTTAAAAAATCCGGTTCACATTTGGATTCCCCAAGATGCGCGAACGAATGCAGCACAATATTTTTACTGCCTAACTTACCGGAAAGCCATTTAATATTTTTTACTAATTTGGTTTCGACCTTTGAGGCGTTTTCTTCATCTTTTTCTTCACCGTGTACAAAAACAACAAGGGCGTCCGTAAAAGCAGCACCTTCTTCTACGGTCTCCGCTCCTTCCAATCCTTTTACAGCAGGATGGTAGGTAAAGGAATCCATATACCAAAAAATGACGCGCATCAGTTCACCACCTCTTCCAAATGTTCTTTGATATATTCTAAACAGGCATCGTGTTCGTTTGGAACTTTGCCTTTTAAAATTGCCTCTTCGATAAATTTTTTAATTTTTCCAACCTGCGGTCCCGGGTTTAAATCGAATATCTGCATAATTTCCCTGCCGTCCACCGGCGGTTGAAAATTACGCAGCCGGTCCCGTTCTTCCACCTCCACCATTTTTTCGATAACACGGGCATAATTTGCGAGATATTTTTTCACACGCTTGGGATTCTTAGACGTAATATCCGCGCGGCACAAAATCATTAAATCATCCACATCACTACCGGCTAAAAACAACAGCCGGCGCAGAGCGGAATCGGACACTTCTTCGCTGACCAGGGCCATGGGACGCAGATGCATATTCACTAATTTTTTAACATACCGGATAGTTTCCGCCGAATAGCGCATACGCTTTAAAATACCCCCTGCCATACGCCGGCCTACCACTTCGTGCCCATGGAAAGACCAGCCGCTTCCCGGGGTAAAGCGTTTGGTGCGCGGTTTGCCTATATCATGAAACAGCGCGGCGAGGCGCAATTCCAGCTTATTTGTCCGCTTCGAAATATTATCCACGACTTCCAGAGTATGGTAAAAAACATCCTTATGATGGTGCTTTTCTTTCTGCTCCACCCCTTTCATCACCTTCATCTCCGGCAGGATAATATCCAACAGACCGCTTTCGTCTAACATGCGCAACCCAATGGAGGGAACGTCGGCCAACAAAATCTTATTAAATTCATCGGTGATGCGTTCCTGCGAAACAATGGAAAGCCGTTCAGCAGCCTGTTTAATGGCGGCGTAGGTTTCCGCTTCAATTTCAAACCCCAAACGAGTGGCAAAACGAATTGCACGCAGCATGCGCAACGGATCATCCGAGAACGTTTGCAATGGATCCAGCGGGGTTTTTATCAATCCCTGTTTGATGTGTTCCCGGCCTTGGTACACATCGATAATTTTACCGAAGTTTTGCGGATCGATATGCATCGCCAGCGTATTTATGGTAAAATCCCGGCGGCTTAAATCACTTAGCAGATCGGCTTGTTCGGTAACCGGATTCCGTGAATCTTTATGATAGGACTCCGAACGGGCATTTACAAATTCCAGCTCGTATCCGTAATAACGAGTCATAAAGGTGCCGAAGCGCGGATAGCGAACCAGGGTGCGTAAATGCAAATCTTTCTTTAATTGGCCGGCAAATTCCATGGCGTCACCGGTAACCACAAAATCAATGTCTTTGCTTTTTTTACCCATCACGGCATCACGCACATAACCGCCGACCACGTAAATATCAAATCCGCATTTTTGCCCGGTTTGATAGATTTTATTAAATATTTCTTCTATGTTCATTTACGTCCTTATTTTAAAGCCAGAATACGCCGGTATTCCCCAATATTACGAACTACATCGATGGCTTTGAGCGCCTGCTTATCTTTTTGCAGGCTAATCCGGTCCCGTTCTTTTCGGTTAAAATATTTTTCGATCATATCAAGATACAGAAATTCAGCAATCTGTTCTTTATCCTGATCAAACTCTTTGTTGAGCTCCGAATTAAGACTTTGTTCCAGTTCGCTCAGCAGATTTTGAATATGTTCCGAATAGTGTTTCTTTTGAATGTATTTTTTAATCCGCTCAATATCTTTGCTGCAGGCACATTCATATTTAAAATTAGCCGTGCTAATAAAATGTTTAAATTTTTCCATAATGGAATCGGCAAAAACCGGATTGTCTTTCCAGCCCGGATAATGATTGTGGTAATCGACCGCAAAATCAAAAATCATACTTTTACGGATCAGCTGCATCAGCACATAACTCAGTGTATCGCCGCTCACGTTTACATCGGGATAAATGCCGCCTTTATCCAGAACCTCCCGTTTATGCTGGGTATAAAATTTATGTATGCCATTGTCATTTTTTTGCAGTGAATCGCGGGCAATCACTTCATTATTACGGCCGTAATCTTTTTTCTGAATACAGCGTCCACTGGGAATGTAGTATTTTGCCGTGGTCATTTTTAACTTCACATTACGGTGCTTATCCAGTGTAAAGACTTTCTGAACCAGCCCTTTGCCAAAGGTATCTTCACCCACAATAACGGCACGATCCAAATCCTGAAGAGCGCCGGCTACGATTTCGGAAGCGCTGGCGCTGCCGCCGTCCACCAAAACGGCCAGAGGGACATCGGGTAAAAGCGGTTCCTGTGTGGTAAAAAATTTATATTCCTTTTCGCGGAAACCCTTTGTATATACAACCAATTGATCTTTAGGGACAAACAGATTAACGATATTTACCGCCGCGTCTAACAAGCCGCCCGGATTGCCTCGTAAATCCAGAATAAAGGCTTTTATTTCCTGCTCCTTCTGCAGATTTTGAATCACCTTAACCACTTCGCCCACCGCTTTATCGGTAAAACTATTCAGATTAAGATAAGCCGTTCCCGGCGCGATAAAACCACTATAGCCCACATCTTCCAGGACAATTTCGGCGCGGGTCAGGGTTAAATCCATCGCCTCATTCAGACCCGGCCTTAAAATGGTAAGCGTAACATCTGTTCCGATTTCTCCGCGCAATTCCTTCGAAACCTGGTCAACGCCTTTTCCTGCCGTCGCCTTTCCGTCAATTTTATCAATAATGTCACCGGCCTGAATGCCTATTTTTTTTGCCGGAGAATTACTAATGGGCGCAATAACCGTAATCTTTTTGTTGCGCAATCCAATCTCCATTCCAAGGCCGCCGTATTTGCCGGTGGTCATAATACGCAGGCGGCGTTGTCCGTCTTCTTCCAGGAAAACCGTGTAGGGATCGAGCTCGCCCAACATCCCATTTATTCCCGCGCGAATCAGCGGATAGGGATTGAGATCGTCCACATACTGCTGGTTCAGGCGTTCATACACCATCTGCATATATTGCCAGCCTTTTTTAAGACCGGTATAATAATCATCCTGATCACCGGCCTGCAGCGAACCGGAAGCCAGTATAAAAAATATCAAAAAAACAGACAGTCGTGAATAGCTCCGTTTCATCTATTTAGTCTCCTCTGATATAACAAAGTCAATAATCCTGCGGTGAATTTCTTCCACGGAAGCACGCGCATCCAGCACCCGAAAGCGCCGCGGATTTTGTTTGGAAATCGCCGTATATCCGGCAGCCACCCGTTTAAAAAATTCTTTTCCGGATTCTTCCAGGCGGTCCATTGCCCGGCCGCTCTCCTTCCGCCTCCGATAGGACGCTTCGGGATCAATTTCCAGAAGAAACGTTAAGCTCGGCATAAGCCCCCGAACGGCTGCGGCATTTATCTGTTCCACAATTTTAGCATCGATGCCACGCCCCCAGCCCTGGTAGGCCGTGGTAGAATCCACATAGCGATCGGCAATCACATAAACTCCCTGTCTTAACAGGGGAATAATTTTTTCACTCACCAGTTGGGTACGGGCGGCGCTGTATAAAAAGATTTCACAAAAATCCGACATGTTGCCGTTTTTTTTATCTAACAACAGGGTTCGTATTTTTTCGGAAATATCGGTTCCGCCGGGTTCCCGCAAAACATAAACCTGCTCACCGCGTTCTTCCAGAAAAGTGCGCAGTAACTCAATTTGAGTGGATTTCCCCGAGAAATCAATCCCTTCAAATGAGAAAAAACGGTTGTTTGATATCGATTCCATTTAGGACTGTTTCCCGGCTACGATGAGTACGATTTCACCTTTAACTTTTCCGGACTGCAGATGTTCCAGCAGAGATGACAAGGTACCACGATAAAATTCTTCAAATTTCTTGGTCAGCTCTCTGGCCATTACAACGTTTCGGTCACCCCAATATTCCAGCAATTCCCGTACGGTTTTTTCGATGCGGTGCGGCGATTCATACAATACAACCGTGCGTTCTTCCTCCGATAAAAAGGTCAGCCGGGTTTTGCGTCCCTTCTTCTGCGGCAAAAACCCCTCATATACAAAACGGTGCACCGGAAGCCCGGAAGGCGTAAGTCCGGCCAGCAGAGCGGAAGCGCCCGGAATGGGAACCACCGGAATATCTTTTTCCACAGAGGCCTGTACCAAATTGAACCCCGGGTCCGAAAGGCAGGGCGTACCGGCGTCGGAGATCAGTGCAACGGACAACCCCTCGGAAAGTTTTTGTACCAATTTACCCGTTTCTTTTTTTAGATTATAACTATGGTAACTGGTCATTCGGGTTTTAATTTCGTAGTGGCGCAGTAAAACACCGGAAGTGCGGGTATCTTCCGCCGCAATTAAATCAACGTTTTTTAAAATATGAACGGCCCGGTAACTTATATCAGCCAGATTTCCGATGGGCGTACTGACGAGATACAGGGTTCCTTTTTCAATAATTTCCAAATCAAACGCCCCAATCGCGGCAGTATCTAAAATCCTGATTGATGGTGCGGTTACCTAATTTGGCAATTACCGTTGGGCGTCGTTTAAACTGATTTTTCTGAATACGCAATTTAATATCTTTTATCATTTCTGCGGAATAACCCATTTCCATTAAGATTTCATCGGGATAGCGTAGGTCTACCAGATAATATAAAAAGGGATCGATTTCTTTATAGGTGTAACCCAGTTCATGTTCATCCGTCTGCCCCAGCCACAGATCCGCCGAAGGCGCTTTATCGATAATAACCCGCGGTACGTTCAGATATTCGGCCAGCTCCCAGACATGCGTTTTATATAAATCACCAATGGGATTTATGGCGCTGGCTAAATCACCATAAATGGTGCCGTAACCAAGAAGTAGTTCGGTTTTATTGCTCGTGCCGATAACAAGCGCGGAATGCTGCGCAGAATAATCATATAGTAAACACATACGTTCGCGGGCCATTTTATTGCCCCGGCGCATCGAGCTAGCGTCTTTTTCATCTTTAAAAAAGGCATCTACCATGGGAGAAATATCCCGCAACCGGAAGTGAATCCCTAATTCCTTGGCGGCCAGCTCGGCGTGTGTTTCGCTGTCGGGGTTGCTTTCCCGGTACGGCATGGAGAGCGCGTGCACATTTTCCGGCCCTAAAGCACGGGCCAGCAATGCTGCGGCAACGGCAGAATCTACTCCGCCGGAAAGCCCCAGAGCCACTTGCTTAAAACCTATTTTTCGCACTTCCTGCTGCAGGAAAAGCTCCAGGATAGAAGTGACTGTTTCGACATTGATTTTGAGCATGGTACTGCCTCTTATTTTATTCGAAGCAAAATATACAAAGGGAGGCAAAAAAGATAAAATTTTTTTACCGGCAAAGGGTATTAAACGGATGAGATAAATAGTGTCCGTTTAAATGGTGATGAACTATCATTTATTAGAATTTCTTTAAAATAACCCTCCCCTTCCGCCAGCCGGCGAATTTCCCCTCCCTTCCAAAAAAAGGGAGGGGATTACCCTTCGACCCCGCAGACAAGGGGTAAACTAAGCTCAGGGTACGGAAGTGGGTTGGATTTAAGTTCCTATAAAATAGATATCGCTCTTCACATTGATATCACTGATATTAATTGACTCTTTCCAATTCTAAATCGGACACTAATGTGATGCGATAAAAACTACAATTTTTATGAATAAATTCTTTCAGGAAGAGTGATGCCTCTGGATACCCTGTCGAAAGCGGGGCCGCCTGCATATGAGAGTATGATAATTATTGAAGTAAATATCTACAATAATTGGGAATTGAAAATTCTCTGATAAATACTGGTCATTGTTATGGATAGATGAGGGAATAATTTTTTATCAATAGTAAATATGAGTTTGAGATTTGTACATTTTACACTTTATTCCCGGTTCATATTTTATTTCAAGTCATATTCATTTTTTAGTGTCTGAATTAACCCTTCTCCTTGTTTATGCATTTCTTTTAAAAGGACTACATAATACTCTATAATTCCCTTATACATTGCCACATTATTTCCAAATTTTTTCAATTTTGATTTATCTTTATCAAGCAGTTCAAAAGAATTGGGTGTTAAACTATTGTTTGGATTTCTTATAGCAAATAGAAGCTTATGAATGTTGAAAATTTTAGTTCCCATTGCAATTGCCATATTTTGATAATTTTCATAGTACAATTGTTGAGATGCAATTTTTTTCAATTTAGTATCGTAACGAATTATTTCATTTATAGATTCTTTACTTTTAATTAATCTCATTCCACCAGCATTTTTTAGTTGTTGTATAGTTAATTCGGCTGGAGCAAAGAATTCTGGATGCATTAGAACCTGAGCAAAATATATGTTTAGTTCTAATTTTTCTCTATTCGTATCTCTAAAATTGAAACATCTAACTAAGAGTGAATCGAGAGATTGAATTCTTTGCGTATTAATATTTATCACTTCCTTAATATTTGTTCTATCTTCTTCTACATCTTCAATCATCGATTGAATGTATTCCTTTTCTTTATTTCTTTCAGAAGTCTTCTCGCGAAAATTATCTGCCATAAACCCTAATGATACCGCAAGAAATAACATGATAAATTCTAAAAAATACGCTTTCCAACTTCTTTTTACCGAATTTTTCATATAACAAATTTCTTCTTGAATTTTATTAGTCTGTAAATGCTATTGTTTTTATTACGCAAGATAGGAGTTTAGTACAATAGTTTTAATATGTTTCTTATACCCAATATAGTTTTCCATAACGAATTCTTCAAATTGTGGTAAAACTTATTACCAGGTGGATAGCTACTGGTTGTTCAACTACGAGCGTATGACAATCATAGTTTCAAATATCAACAAAGAACATCTAATTTATAGCGACTAAATACCCCGTCGAAAGCCGGGCAGGCTGCCTCCACGGGTATGACACTATTGTATTAAATATTTGCAAGCGTTGAGAATTGAAAATTCTCTGATGAATATTGGTTATTGTCATGAATATACAAAGGAATAATCAATTATCAACAGAGAATGACCAATTTCCATCTGTATTAGATTCGGCTATTGTATAGGAATTATGAATCTTGTTATGTCAGCTGGATTCCCTCCTTCGCGGGAATGACATCTTTTTTCAGCAGGACTCCAGCCTTCCAGATAAAAACAAACAAAGCAGCACTATCGGCTTAACGCTTCCTTCAGATATTCAAAATCTTCGGTCAGCTTTCCGTTGTACACAATCACCGCCCGTTTAATCTCTTCTGGAAGGCCCGATTCATTTAGCGGTTTTGTAAAATCGGCCGTCATTATTCCCGGGACAAACGGTGTTAAATTCCGGCTGAAAAACTCAGAAGCATCCTTAGGCAATTCGGCCGGCAGATTGTCCACGGCCAGCAAAATTATTCCGTCTCCCACATGGCCATCCTCGGTTGTGCCCTGTAAAGGAAACACACGATAGGCTGGCATTCCGGAACCGGTACTTTTTACATTGCACTCTACCGAACCGTTTACATCACAGGTGATATCAGCAATGGCGCTTAAACGGGGATTCGCTTCACGGCTAAAAAGCTCATTCAGATTCTCCCAGGTTACAAATTTTGGATAGCGGGTTTCCCAGTAAGTGGCGTTTACCAAAATTGTAATATAGGGCAGGTACTGTTTAAACTGTGATTGGTAATTCTCAGGATGGTCATAATAATCCTGCAGCTGAAAATTCTTGTTTTCTTTATGTGCTACCAAATGTTCTTCTTTGAAAACAGTCAGGTAGATTTTATTGTTTTTAGCCTGCCCGCTTTGTGCAAATGAAATAAGTTCTTCGGGCGCAACATATTCATGCGGAAAGCATTCAAAAATATGCTGGGCGCCTTTTGACACATTGCCATACCCCAGAATTCCGATAAATACCGGACCCGTTTCTTCGGGGAACCCATTCTCTTTCAGCGTTGTTCCGATTCGGCTTAACTTCTCTTTAGCGTCTTCAACCGATTCGTAGTGAAGAGCCTGCTTCACTTCCGCAAAAGGCGTCGAAATTCCGGCTTTTTGCCATTTTTCTCCGAGCAGCCACAAAATATCAATGGCACCAGCGTCTCCGGCAAACGGGCCAAAAAAGACTTTCCGCCGGCCCTGGGCATCGGTAATTTTCTCGTAATCAATAAGGGTAGACCCGCTATCGATTATGCGCTGCAGCATAGGCATATTTTCCTGTTGGCCTTTGATAGTGTGTGAAAAATATAAATAAACTTTATTATCCAGAATTTTTTCTTCGGGAATTTCTTTTACACCAAAAACAATATCGCCCTGCTCCATCCCAGTGCAGCTTTCCGCCCCGGCTCTAATAAAAGCGGCTTCACTAAAAAAACGTTTATCTGATTTTTCGATATATGATTTTATTTGCACCTGGCCATGAATTGTTTCTAAATCCGAAGGAACCAGCGTACTGCGGCGTTCCCAGATATTTTTATCTTCTGCACGAATTAATAAAGTTTTCATATTTCCTCATATCTTTTAAATTCAATTTTTCATTTTAGAGCCCGTAAGTTAACAAGAACAGAGGCGTTAATGCAATCTATCTTGCATAAAACACAAAATATTTTATTCGAGGTCAGAACCTGTGAGGCATTGTAAAAAACTCCAATTTATTTTTTAATTTGTGATTTATTTCAGGAACTTTTACCTTTCTTATCAAACCAAATATTATTTAGCAACAAATTCATACTTTTAAACGTATAGGAAAATCAGGTACGAATTGAAAAGAGAAGATGCTGCATTAGTTAAGCGAGCCAAAGAGGGCGACGGAAAGGCCTACGACGAATTGATTTTGTTGTACAAAGATGCTGTGCATGGCGTTATTTTTCGAATGGTCCGAAATAAACAGGAGGCCGAAGATTTAACCCAGGAAGCCTTTATTAAAGCATATAATTCCATTAATTCGTTTAATGAAGAATATGCTTTTTCGACCTGGCTCTTTAAAATCGCTACTAATAATTGCATCGATTTTTTTCGCAAGCGGAAACTTAAAACGCAGTCTATGGATCAGACAATCCGCTATAAAGATGATGAAATTAAACATGAATATGCGGATCCGGAACGTACCGCAGACAAGGAAATGCTGGCAGAAGAAAAGACGCGTCTGATAAAAGAGGCCATTGAACAACTGCCCGAAAAGTACAGAACAGCAATTCTGCTGCGGCACACCGAAGAAAAAAGCTATGAAGAAATTGCCCGGCTTTTGGAGCTGCCCCTCGGTACCGTAAAGGCGCGGATATTCAGAGCGCGGGAAATGTTAAAAAAACAATTAAAGGATATTTTATTTTAAAATGAAAAAAAATACGATTTTCCTAACCGCTGTCTTCCTTCTTTTGCAAACCGTTTGGGCAAAAGACAATCTGAACGTTTTGAAAAAAACGATTCCGTTGGACGGTGAAAAACAACTGGAAGTTAAGATCTCATTTGGCGCCGGAACACTCTATTTACACCCGGGAAAACCGGATGTCCTTTTTAAGGGTGAGCTTAAATTTACCGAAAAAGAACCGACCCTCGACTATTCAATTAACGGAAAAACCGGTATCCTGGAAATAAGTACCTCGGGTTTTGATTCAAAGGATAAAGAAGACAAAACCTATAATTTTAAAAATTTCGACGATATGAAAAAAAACAGCTGGCATCTTTATTTTAGTCCGGATATTCCCATTAAATTTGTCATCGAGAACGGTGCCGCCAGTAATCGCTTTGAGTTTGGCTCTCTGAAAATCAGTGACTTAAAGATCAGCACGGGTGCCAGTGAGACAGTAATAAATTTTTCCGAACCTAACCCCATTGTGATGAACCATTTTACCATTGAATCGGGTGTGAGTGAAATAAAAGGCAAAAACCTGCTCAACGCGAATTTTAAAAAATTCCGTTTTGAAGGTGGTGTGGGGGACTATGATTTTTATTTTACCGGAAAACTTCAACGCAGTCCGCGTATCGATTTGGAAATCGGAGTTGCCAGCGCCAATCTCTACCTTAATTCCGAAACGCCGTTTAAGGCCAGCGTCAGCAGTTCTCTATTGAGTTCGGTCGATATTGACAATGCAGTAGAAGAGGAAGACGATTTCTGGGTTTCTGATAATTACAGCAAAAATAAAAATTTTCTGAATATCTCTGCGGATGTGGGCATCGGCAGTTTTGAAATTCAGGTACGGGATTAAAACGGAATCTGTAACTGCCTATGTTCGATCTCCTCGTCGCCACACAGAATGCGCATAAAATCAAAGAAATGCAGCCTCTTTTTGATGCGCACTCCATTCGCCTGCATAGCATGTCCGAGATGGAAACAATTCCCGAAATTATTGAAAATGGTGATTCTTTTAAAGAAAATGCCGCCATCAAAGCCCGTATCTGTTTTGAGGCTTTTCAGCGGCCCGTAATGGCGGATGACTCTGGGCTGGAAGTGAGCATCCTGAATAATGAACCGGGAATTTATTCTGCGCGCTACGGAGGACCTCACGCCGATTACAATTTAAACAACCGGGTTCTGCTCGAAAAAATGCATT
>JANTFQ010000042.1 GCA_024763405.1 Calditrichaceae bacterium | reverse complement strand
TCTACATTGGCGAGGTGGGCTTAAACGGGGAACTGCGACCCGTTAACCATACGCAGGAGCGAATTTTTGAGGCGGAGAAACTGGGATTCACCAAAATTGTAATTCCCGCCGGTTCAAAAAAATACCGGGCCAAAACTGCAGTGCTTCAGGCCTGCCGACAGATTCAGGAACTGATTCATTAAAAATAGGTGCAGGCTTCTTCAAACTTACTGCATTCATTTCTGCCATCATTTACCATAAGTCTGCATATGCGGCCTGTTTCTCTGCCAGCATCGAAATCACTCCCTTCCGTTCCGCGTTGCATTTTTTTGCTAATCCCTTAATTAACAGGGAACTGCCCCTGTTTTCCTGCTTTGGCACAGCGCTTGTATTAGGGGAGACAATTATTTATTTAAAGGAGGATTTTAAAATGGTTTTCAGAAATATACCCGGAAGAAATTTTATAAACATAAAAAATGAAATTGACCGCATCTATGATGAGATGTTTGCCAACAGGACGGATGAAAGCGAATCGATGGGAAAGGTCGTCCCCCCTGTTAATATCGATGAAAATAAAAATGAATTTATCATTTCGGCGGAACTGCCGGGAATGGATAAAAAAGAAGTAAACATTACCTTTTTGGACGGAACGTTGTCGCTAAGTGGAGAAAAACGGCGTACGAAAAAGGAAAATTTAAAAAACAGCCACCGCAGCGAACGGGAATTCGGTTCCTTTTCGCGGAGCTTTGCCATTCCCGGTCAGATTGATGAAAACAAAATTGAGGCTTCATTTGACAAGGGCGTACTAACCGTTCGGCTACCCAAAGCGGAAGCGGCGAAAGAGCGGGAAATTAAAATAAATATTAAATAATATAGAAATCTTAAAATCGAATTCAGAAGTCAGAATAGGGTTCAGAATTAGGATTTGAAAAACAGGCAGAAATGAATTTTCGCAGCGTTCTATTTTTTAAAGGTTGCCAATATGCGGCAGAAAACCTTTTTTCCGCCGCTGTTTGCTTCTTTTAAAGCGATTGTGTACTTTTTGGGGACTGTTAAAACGGAGTAACTATGAATTTTGGCGCCACTGAAATAGTGATTATCGTATTTATCGTACTGCTGCTGTTCGGCGGAAAACGAATTCCCGGATTAATGCGCAGTATCGGGGCAAGTATTACTTCGTTCAAAAAGGGCATCGATGAATCGAAACAATCCGATTCGAATGATGCTTCATCCAAAGAGTAAACCTGCATTTCATTTTCATTTTTTAGACCTGCCTGTTTGATTAATTTTGAGTAACAGCCGCTAAGTAATGTTCTGTCCATAAAGTCAGCAAATAATGAGAATTTATATGATTAGTTCTATTGTCATAAATACCTCATCCCCTAGCCCCTTCTCCTACAAGGAGAAGGGGAACTTTCTTTTCTCCCTCTCCTTTCAGGAGAGGGTCGGTGTGAGGTTTTAGATTACTTTAAAGACAATGTTCTGTATTTAAATTCTACCGGTGAATCTTAAAAGATTGACTGGTTCTAAAAGAATCTTTAACGTTTTGAAATGCGGAATAAATCAGTGGAAATATAAAAATGATTTTCACTGGAAAAGTGAGGTGAATTATGACATTTGATAAATTTACAATTAAAGCACAAGAGGCTCTGAAGAATGCGGAGGAGCTTACCCGGGAGTACGGCGGACAGCAGATTGAGCCCGAACATTTACTGATGGCGCTCCTTTCGGATGCAGAAGGGACGGTTCTTTCTGTTGTAAAAAAATATGGTATCCCCGTGGATCAGATTACCGCCAGGGTAGAATCGGAATTGCAACGCCTGCCCAAGGTGTCCGGCGGTGGCATTCAGGCACAATTAAGCCACCATACACAACAGATACTGAATCAGGCTTTTCAGGAAGTGAAATCCTTAAAAGACGAATATGTGAGCAGCGAACATCTGCTGCTGGCCATTAGTGGAGATAAACAGGGCAAGGCTTCCGAGATACTGCACAGCTTCGGTTTAACACGGGAAATGATTTTAAAAGCGCTGCAGGATATTCGTGGGAATCAGCGGGTTACCGATCAGAATCCCGAGGCTAAATACCAGGCGCTGGAACGGTACACCAGGGATTTAACCAGCCTGGCACGGGCCGGGAAACTGGATCCGGTAATCGGCCGGGATGAAGAGATTCGCAGGGTGCTGCAGGTTCTCTCGCGGCGTACAAAAAATAATCCGGTGCTTATCGGTGAACCCGGAGTGGGAAAAACCGCCGTTGTGGAAGGAATCGCCTTCCGGATTGTGAACGGAGATATTCCGGAAACACTAAAAGATAAAAGCATTATGGCTTTGGATTTAGGCGCACTGATTGCCGGCGCTAAATTCCGGGGGGAGTTCGAGGAACGGCTTAAAGCGGTACTCAAGGAAGTGGTGGAAGCGGAAGGGCGCGTTATTTTATTTATCGACGAGCTGCACACGCTGGTTGGCGCCGGTGCGGCGGAAGGTTCAATGGACGCATCCAATATGATCAAACCGGCCCTGGCCCGCGGCGAACTGCATACGGTGGGCGCCACGACCCTGGATGAATACCGTAAGTATATCGAAAAAGACGCGGCGCTCGAACGCCGTTTTCAGCCGGTAATGGTGGAAGAACCTTCGTTGGAAGATACCATTTCAATTTTGCGCGGACTGAAGGAAAAATATGAAGTGCACCACGGTGTACGCATTAAAGATTCCGCGGTGGTTTCTGCTGCCGTACTTTCGGAACGCTATATTTCCGACCGTTTTCTGCCGGATAAAGCCATCGATTTGATCGATGAGGCCGCGGCTAAATTACGCATCGAAATTGATTCGATGCCGGAAGAATTAGACGATGTGGAACGGCGGATAAAGCAGTTGGAAATAGAAAAGGTTGCCTTGAAAAAAGAAAAAGACACCGCTTCTAAAAAACGGCTGGAGAATGCTGCCAGAGAAAAGGCCGATCTGGAAGAAAAACGTCGGGAACTTCGTGCCCAGTGGAATGCCGAAAAAGAAATCATTCAAACCATTCGTGATTTAAAAACAAAGATCGATGATTATAAAAGCGAAATGGAACGTACGGAGCGTGAAGGCCGCCTGGATCGCACCGCGGAAATCCGCTACAGCCTGATTCCCAATGCCGAAGAAGAGATGCAGAAGATGAACGCCCGACTGATTGAAATCCAGGAAAACAAGACGATGCTCAAAGAGGAAGTGGACGATCAGGATATTGCCGAGATTATTTCGCGCTGGACGGGTATTCCTTTGCAGCGAATGCTGGAGAGCGAGAAGGAAAAACTATTGAAAATGGAAGAACGTCTGGATAGCCGCGTCATTGGACAGGATGAAGCCGTGGTGGCGGTTTCGGACGCCGTTCGTCGTTCCCGATCCGGTTTAAGTGATAAAAACAAACCCATCGGTTCCTTTATTTTTCTCGGTTCAACCGGTGTAGGCAAAACCGAGCTGGCCCGCGCGCTAGCCGAATTCCTATTTGATGATGAGGCCGCGATGGTGCGTATCGATATGTCTGAATATATGGAACGGCATTCTGTTTCCCGTTTAATCGGTTCGCCGCCCGGTTATGTGGGCTATGAAGAGGGCGGACAACTGACAGAGCAGGTGCGCCGCAGACCATATTCGGTGGTTCTACTGGATGAAATCGAAAAGGCGCATCCCGAAGTGTTTAATGTTTTACTTCAGGTTTTAGATGACGGACGCCTTACGGATAACAAGGGTCGTACGGTGAATTTTAAAAACACGATTATAATTATGACCTCCAATCTTGGTGCCGCTTATATTCGTGAAAAAACAGAAAGCAGTAGCGCGTCATCACCGGAAATGGTGTATGAAGACATTAAAGAAAACGTAATGGAGACGCTTAAACAGAATCTGCGTCCCGAATTTTTAAACCGGGTGGATGATATCATCGTTTTTCATCCTTTAAATAAAACCCATATTCAGGAAATTGTCAGGTTGCAGTTTAAGCAGATTCAGAAGGCACTCGTGGAAAACGGTCTGCACGTGCAATTATCCGATGATGCGGTGGCGTATCTTGCGGAACGCGGATACGATCCGGCATTCGGGGCACGCCCAATAAAACGTCTTCTGCAAAAAGAAGTGGTGAATGAATTGGCAAAACAGTTGATTGCCGGAGACTCGCTTCCGGGTTCAGAAATAACGGTTATATTCAGAGACGGAAAGATAGCTTTTTCCGCAGAAGAAGGAATAAAAAACAACGTTTAACGGTTTTGCAAATTAAAAACTTAAAAAGAATTTCGGAGATTGAATTGAAACAAATACTTATTTCGACATTTATTGTTACTATGCTGGCGATCTCAGTCGGCTGTGCTCAAAAACAACCGGCTGAAGATCAAAAAATTAAGCACATTTCTGCAAAACAAGTGAAACAATTGCTAACGAGCGACGCTGATATTGTTTTGCTTGATGTCAGAACAGAAATGGAGTACAATGGGCCTATGGGTCGGATTGAAGGGTCGATTTTAATTCCGGTTCAGGAGTTAACTGCACGTAGTGCAGAGTTACTGCCTTACAAGGGGAAGCGTATTATTATCTATTGCCGGAGCGGAAACCGATCACAGACAGCCGCCAGAATTTTGATGGCTCAGGGGTATAAAGTGGAAAATATGCTGGGTGGAATGATTGACTGGAACAGGCTATAACCTAACCTGGATAAACCAGAAATAACAATTAACAAAACTCAAATATCAAATAAATTCTAAATCACAATAATTTATTGTTTGGTTACCAAGAAGTATCCACTTTGTGGGGGGATGAGGTGTTTATGGCGACAGAAAGAATTATAAAAAATCTCATTATTTCTGACTTTAAATACAAACATTAATTTAAAAAATGAGAGACAGCAATGAAATTTATTATTAAATCAATGGAAATTGAAGACATTGTAGAAAAATACCCGGAGACGATCGGCCCGATGCAGGAGATGGGCGTGCAGTGTATGGTATGCGGCGAACCGGTGTGGGGAACACTTGGGGAGCGCATCTCCGAAAAAGGGCTTAAAAATGAAGACGAAATAATGGAGCGTTTGAACCAGGTCGCTTCCGAAATAGAAGAAAAAAAGAAACGGGGGAAATAATGAAATTCCAAAATCTTAAATGGAAAAAAATGCTCATCTTCGGTTTTATTGGTATGGCGGCCGGTTTTACCTATTATTATTTTATTGGATGTGCTTCCGGTACCTGCGCGATTACCAGCAATCCCTATATCAGTTCAGGATATGGTTTAGGTGCCGGATTGCTTTTAGGCTGGGATGTAAAAAAGAACGAAGATAAAGAAGAGAAAGCGCTTAAATCCGATGAGTAATTTATTATCTATTGTTTTGTTTGTAATTGCCTTATTTGTACTGATGCAAATCTATGTCCGTTTGTCCACCTGGAAGAAAAAGGGCAAGATGGTGGAAGATATAGGGGGCGATCTGGGGAACGAAATCAGGTCGGGTGGTAAACATCTGCTCTATTTTTATACCAGTTCCTGTGGCGCCTGTAAAACGATGACGCCGATAATTGATGCCTTAAAAGAAGAATTTAAAAATATTCATAAGGTAAATCTGGCAATTGATATGGAAATCGGCCGTAAATTCGGGGTGATGGGGACGCCTGCTACCGTGGTTGTGGAGAATGAGAAAATCACCTCGTATATCCTGGGCCATAAAAACAGATCCTTCCTGCGAAATTTGCTGGACAGTTGAATTGCTTTATGTCTGTTCGTTTTCAATGAATACCTGAATTTGTGATATTAATCATCTTTTTTCTAACATTTTTATAATAGCTGCCGAAAGCGCTTATAAATAAAAGACTTGTCAAGGATGACAAACGGAAAAAAGAAATGACAGAAGACGAATTAAAAGAGCTGGAATTTGAGCAGTTGGCTGATGTTAATGTAGGGCTTTCCGAATACCAGGAAATTTTTGATAAAGGGTTGGAGCTCATTAGCAGTGAATCGAAGCCTAAAGAACTGCTATTGAATATTTTAGATGACTATCAGCGGCGGTTAGACGCGATTCCCGCTGTGGATCTATCGGTAACAAAACTGGAACAGCTCGATTCTAATACAAGAGAACAGGTGCGTTCTTTAATCCTGTTTGGTACGCAGGCTGCCCTGATAAAAAACAACGCCTCCGCCCGCAAAGAGCTAAAAGAAGCAAATCAGAATTACCGCGATTTGTTGAGCGTCGTTACTCACGAATTTAAAAATTCTCTCACCTCCATTTACGGCTACAACCGAATTATTAAAAAACGGCTCGAAGAGGGCAGCATTGAGAGTATCCTCGAAATAAATAAACACGTGGATCGCTTAACCCGTGGTCTGTTTGGATTAGTGGAGACCCTTTTTAGTATGTCTTTACTCGAGCAGGATAAACTGGAAATTAACCGTAAAATATTTGATGTGGTTAAAAACAGCTTAGATCCTGTGATAAATGAATTGGAACTGCGTCTTGAGCAGAAATCAATGCACATTAAGGTTTCGGTGAATGAAACAAAAAATATTTATTTTGGAGATGAACGTTTTTTTCAGCTTATATTTCGTAATCTGATTCAAAATGCGATTCAATACGGGTTCGCGGGGACAGAAATCGAAATAAAAATAAAACGGGAAGCAACTCGTTTTCTGATAACCGTCTTCAATGAAGGCAGTGGTATACCGGAGAATAAATTAGGCCGGATATTTGACAAATTTTCCCGCTTTCATAATTCTAAAGAAAAGACAAATGTAGGAATCGGATTGTTTACGGTTAAAAAAATAATCGAAATGCATAAAGGCAGCATCGTCGCGGAAAGTGAACCGTCTAAATGGATGAAATTTATTATTTCTCTGCCTCTTGATATAGAAAACGAAGGATAAAAATAATGAATGATATTATCCGCTTCCATGTTCCGTGCCGTACGGAATATACTAAATTAGTAGAAGAAGTTTCTGTACAAATCGGAACACATCTTCACAAAAAAACATCACCCCAGTTTATCGGTAAATTACGCGCCGTTATGAATGAGGTATTTTTAAATATCGTTAAGCATTCCGATACAGCCAAACAAAATGAGGTGGTCCGCTTTCAGTTTGAAATCGGAATCGAGTATTTTACCACATCTATCTACGATTATGGTCCCGGTTTCGCGGCGGAAGGGCATTTTCCGCCTTACCCCGAAAAAGTAATCGGAAAACGTTATAAATTACGGGATGTTATCGATGGTGCCGTATATTTTACCGTTATAGATCCGTTTTCACTGACCTTTTCGTTTGAGGAAAAAGCGGAATCGGATCTGGATGAGATGGATAATTTGGCAATGCTGGATGATCATGGGCTTGGGATTTCCATCGTTACAAAAATTATGGACAGTGTGACATATTCCTATCTCGGGCATGGCAAGTACGACTGGAAATTAGCGAAAAAGCTGGACTAATTCAGTTTTTCCGGAAACATTTTTAATATCGAATATCTCTATTCTTTCTCATTTCAATATCTGGTGAACGATAAAGCAAATGAAATTTTAAAAAGAAAATTTCATATTGATTTTTTATCAATTATTTACAATGAAAAAGAGCTTAATTATGTTTGCCATTAAAAATATATGAATGTATATTTCTACGTTATATAAAGCCAAAAACAGGAGTTATTATGAGTGAATTCAGAGCACTAACAGATTTATCAGAAGATGAGCAGTTTTTCTATGATACTGTTTTAGATTTTGCAAAAGAAAAAGTGGAACCATTACGGGCACAGATGGATGTAGATGCCAAAATGGATCCAGCGCTGCCAAAACAATTTTTTGAATTGGGCTTGATGGGGATTGAAATTCCGGAAAAATTTGGTGGCTCGGAAACCAATTTTTTTATGTCCATTCTGGCCATTGAAGCCCTGAGCAGAGTTGATCCCTCCGCCGGCGTGCTGGTTGATGTGCAGAATACGCTGGTCAATAATGCGTTTCTTAATTATGGAAATGACGAGATTCAAAAAAAATACCTGCCACTGTTAGCGACCAATAAAATTGGCGCCTACGCATTGTCCGAATCGGGTTCCGGAAGTGACGCCTTCGCTTTAAAAACAAAAGCGGTGGACAAGGGTGATTATTGGGAATTAACCGGCCAGAAGTTGTGGATTACCAATTCCAACGAAGCCGACATCTTTATTATCTTTGCCAATGTGAATTTTGATCTGGGCTATAAAGGTATTACCGCGTTTGTTGTTGAACGAGGCTTTGAAGGCTTTTCCGTTGGGAAAAAGGAAGATAAACTCGGTATCCGTGCTTCATCCACCTGTGAATTAATTCTGGATGGCTGCAAAGTGCCTAAAGAAAATGTACTGGGCGAGGTCGGAAAAGGATATAAAACAGCCATCGAAACGCTTAATGAAGGACGTATCGGTATCGGTGCGCAGATGATTGGCCTGGCGCAGGGTTCGTTTGATGCCGGTATTGCCTACATTAAAGAACGGGAGCAGTTTGGACGTACAATTTCCAGTTTTCAGGGCATGCAATTTATTCTTGCGGATCTGGCAACGGATATCGAAGCGGCGCGACTAATGGTGTATAATGCGGCGCGTTTAAAGGGCAGCGGTAAAAAATTTATTAAACAGGCGGCCATGGCTAAGTTAGTCGCATCAAAAACAGCACAAAAAGTGGCTTCTGCTGTTATTGATATGTTTGGAGGTAACGGATTTACAAAAGAATACCCCGTAGAAAAATACTATCGTGACTCAAAAATCGGGACCCTGTACGAAGGGACGACGAACATGCAGTTGCAAACTATTGCGAAACTTCTATTAGCAGAATAAATGATGAGGCGGCTTTTTAGCCGCCTTTTTTAGTATTATAAAAGTCCAAACAACAAATTCCAAAAATCAAATAAACTTCAAAATCCAAATAACAATAACCAACATTAGTCCGATATGCTTTGGAAACGTATGATGGTGTAATTTTGAAAAGTTTGAATTGGTGCTATAAGCGGTTTGACAGCGGTGCAAGCCCAGTCGAATCCTTTTTGTTATATGTTGTTTAATCGCGTTTTGTTCGAGATTTAAGCCGATTATGTTTCAGTCTGTGATTGTCTGCTTGTCCTGTTCTAAATTTGTGTATCCCGGTAGCGGATAAACTGTGTCACTATTTCTTCGGCAGGAATGAGAAATTGTTTTGCTTGCTCATTAAACTGCAGAGGGTAAATGAATTCCTGGAACGCACCGTTTTCATCTGTCCAGGAGAGCAAGATACAATACGCCGGCCAGCCGGCATTGGAAGCCTTTTTCCGGGTATTGCACACCTTCAGTTTATAATTATCCAGAACGATATTATGAGCGTAAAGCGCCGGTTCAAGTGTCAAAGTTACCGTGTCGGACAAGAATTCCCCGCACCGTTTAAACAGCGTCTGTTTAATGGCAGTACTGTTCATTTGAATAATATTTTTCAGTTGTGCCTCTAATTTTTGCGGTGAAAGCTCTGGAAGGTGTTTTTTCTGAAAAATTTGGTGTAGCCCCCAGCGGATTAAAAATATTCTACGGTCGCTGCTGTTTTGATGATGTTTTTTTTGATAGACATGAAAAGTAATTCTATCAATTCCGGATCGTTCTCCAGGCAGAATTAACCCGCAGGCATGTTCGAGCGTCTTGAATAAAACCATTGTTTGGGGTTCACTAAGTATATACAGCTCTTCCATCTCTACTCCGCTTTTTATGCAATATAGTAACGGCCCTGGGGTAAATGCCACAATAAAATTATATTTTCGGGAATCCTTTATTAGCTTGCTTCCGTTTGATTATGGTGCTAATTTCGGACTGTTTACGCATATGAACAAAGGTCTGAAATACATGGAAAATGAAGCGCTAATTGTTGATTTATACGAACTCACGATGGCCGCGGGTTATTTTGAGCAAAAATATAATCCAAAGGTAACGTTTGAATTATTTATACGGGAACTTCCCGAAAACAGGAATTTCCTCGTGGCGGCCGGCCTGGAGCAGGTGATTGAATATCTGCAGAATCTTCGATTTTCAGAGGAGCAGATCGCCTATTTAAAAACCCTCCCGAATTTTAAAAATATTTCGCAGGATTTCTTTGATTTTCTAAAAGACTTTCGATTTAACGGAAATCTATATGCCGTTCCTGAGGGAACCATCGTTTTTGCCGGAGAGCCGTTAATCCAGATAGAAGCCTCTTTAATTGAGGCTCAGATTGTGGAAACCTTCTTACTATCCACCATTAATTTTCAGACAATGGTTGCCTCCAAGGCCGTACGCGTAATGCATGCCGCCAATCTCGATAAAGTGCAGCGCGGGGTGATGGAGTTTGGCAGCCGCAGGGCACACGGTCCCGAAGCCTCCGTTTATGCCGCCCGTGCTGCCTATCTTGCAGGATTTATGGGTACCTCTAATGTAGAAGCCGGTTTCCGCTTTGGCATACCGGTGCTGGGTACTACGGCCCATTCCTGGACAATGGCCTTTAAAAGTGAAACCGAAGCTTTTGAACGCTATCAGCAGATATTTGGGAAAGATGCCACTTTTTTAATTGATACCTACGATACAGTCCAGGGTGCTCTGAATGCCATGCATGTTTCGGAAGATTTTAAAGCGGTGCGTATTGACAGTGGTGATTTAGGTGAGGAAGCAAAGAAAATCCGTAAACTATTTGATGAGAATGGATACCCTAAAGTCAAAATCATTTTAAGCAGCGATTTAAACGAATATAAAATTGAGAAACTAATTAAATCCGGAACCCCGGTAGATTTTTTTGGCGTGGGCACACAGGTTGCTGTATCCTTTGACGCGCCGACACTTCAGGGCGTTTATAAAATGGTGGAAATTGAAGAGAAGGGCGCCGTGCGCTTTCGGGCAAAATTCAGCAGCCGCAAAATCACTCTTCCGGCCAGAAAACAAATCTGGCGCTATAAAGATAAAGACGACACTATTAGCTATGATCTTTTAGCAATGGTAAGCGAAGATTACTCCAAAGAGGCTAAGCCGCTGTTAAAGGCATATATCCTCGCCGGATTACTGGTAAAGAAAAGCAAAACAGTGGACGAAGCGCGCGAAATTTTACGGCGAAATTTGGCAGAGCTCCCGGCCGATATGTTTAATCTGACAGAAAAAAAATTGTACCCTCTAAAAATAAGCGCCAAACTTGAGACGCTGGCAAGCCGGATAAAACAAGATGTAATGGAGGTTTAACATGCATTGTGTTTTTTTGGATATTGATACCCAAAATGATTTTATTCATCCGGACGGCGCTCTGTATGTTCCGGGGGCTGAAAAGCTCGTTGAAATTTATGATGAAATTTCGGTATATGCTCTTGATAATGACATAACTGTGCTGGCTTCTGCGGATGCGCATGATGAAAATGACAGCGAGTTTTCACTATTCCCACCGCATTGTGTACGGAATACGGAAGGGCAGAAGAAGATAAAAGAAACCCTCCCGGATATTTTTTTAGTACAGCCCAATGACGGTAAAAAAGTAAAAAAGAGCGACCTGCAAAAAACAAACGTGCTCTTCGAAAAACAAACCTTTGATGTGTTTTCAAATTCTAAGATAGAAACATATTTGAATTATATAAAACCGGAACAAGTAGTGGTTTATGGGGTCGCAACGGATTATTGTGTAAAAGCAGCCGTTGAGGGGTTGCTGCAACGAAACTATTCTGTGCTGCTGTTGACCGATGCTATTCGCGCTGTTGAGCCGCAAAACGAACAGAAAATTATGGATGAACTCAGATCTAAAGGAGCAAAACTGGCTACTTTTGATCACCTTGTCCTGTCCCGC
>JANTFQ010000041.1 GCA_024763405.1 Calditrichaceae bacterium | reverse complement strand
GCCAGATGAAACATCACCCCATGCGTTATTGCCGATTTCTTAGAATACAGTTTTAACACATCTACTACATTCTGAAAGATAGGCGGGCCATAACGATGCTGCACCCGGGCAATTATTTTACGCCCGATACCCATATATGTAAGTCCAACAAGTGAACCTATAAAGGGCATTACGATTATCCAGATGATGCTTACTGTATCCATAAAAAATCCTATTTTCTATTTCTAAGTTCTATTGTTAAATGCCAGACCTGTAACCTGTACAGAATGACACATCAATTCCCGCTCTATCTACCCGGGAGCGGTTTATTTAAACCAGTAAATCCTTCACTAAAAATAAAAACGCTAATGCAACAATTACAAACAGCGCATAGGTCTGCCCGTTTCCGGTATAAATGTAGCGCATTACATCGAAAAAGCCTTCCAGGTTATCGGCCAGGCTGGCGTATATTTTACTGACACTTCTTTTCAGAAAGAAACTTACACCGCGGGCAAAGGGCTGGTAAAAATCTACCGCATAGTGCAAATTAATTTCTTCACCGGGCACTTCCCCACTGGTATGAATATCTTTTAGACCAACTTTGCGTGACCGTTTATACAAGGTATTAAACAAAATAAACACGATAAAAAAGACGACGGCAACGATATTCATAACCGTCATCGTATCCACATTTCCATAACTGTTAAACAGCATAGAATGGCTTAAATCAAAGGGAGCAATACCCATTGAGACCTGTGCCTGGTTAATCAAATCGAGCAAATGATACGGATAAAATCCCAGATAAATCGTCAGCAACGCTAAAACCAGCATAGGCGCACGCATCATCCAGGGGACTTCTTTAATATCATCAAAGCGCTTAGGACGTTGCCCGAGGAAGATGGTAAAAATGAGGCGGTATAAATACAAAAAGGCAGCCGTACTTGCGCCGAAAGCAACCACGGCAAGAAAAATCAAATGTTTTTCGATTAAGGCTTCGTATATTAGCCACTTACCGGTAAATCCGGACAATGGCGGCATACCGGCCACGGTAATGATTCCCAGCAGTACCACAAAAAAGGTGTACGGCATGCGTGTAATCAGGCCGCCCATTTCGCTGAGTTTGCGGGTTCCGGTTCTGTAAAAAACAGCGCCCACGGCGAGGAAGAGCATCCCTTTAAAAATCGCGTGGTTCACCGCCTGAAACAATCCCGCCGTCACACCCATCGATGTAGAGAGAGAAAAACCTAAAATAATATAACCCAACTGCCCAATAGAGGAATAGGCCAGCAGTTTTTTAGCATCGTCCTGGACGATGGCTTTAAAGGTACCCAGCAGCGCGGTGATGGCTCCAAACCAGGCCAGAATATATCCCGGCAGAGAAATCCCCTGAATGGTGACAACATTACTGGCTAACTTCCCCGCACCAAAGACAAAGAAAAGTAGAGCCAAACCGTAAATACCCATTTTTGACAAGGCGCCGGAGAACAGAGCAGTAAAAGGCGACGGGGACAGGGTGTAGGCATCGGGCGCCCAGGTATGCAGGGGCATCATTGCTGCTTTTACGGCAAAGCCAATTACGAATAAGACAAACAACCAAATCTGTAAAGCAAGACTAAAACCACTCCAGCCTGCGGAGAGAGCGTCAAACGAAAAAGTTCCCAATTGTGCGTATACGATTAGGAGAGCCGTTAACATTGCATAGGCACCAATCATACTCATCACAAAATAGCGAAGGCCGGCAGCCTGTGCTTCAAAACGATAGTAAATCACCATCAGGAAGGAAGACCAGGTCATTATTTCCCAAAAGAAGAAAAAGGAAAGTAAATCACCGCTGACCACGATTCCGAACATACTGGCAACGGTCATACACATGGCAAAGCAATAAAAATCAACCCGCTCTTTTCCCTTCATATAGGAGCCGGAAAAAATAGCCGCTAAGATAGCCAGGCCGAAAATAATCATTCCGAACAGCCAGGACAAGGGATTCATGCGCCAGATAATATCAAAACCAAGCACTTTAAACGAATAAAGACTCTGGGTGCCCTGTAAACCAAGGAACAGCCAGCCCGCCCAAAGTAAACCGACAATAGAAGTTCCCACCTTGAGAAGATAATTGAGTTTTCCCACAATGTACGAGGCCACTGCGGTACCGAATAAAATGCTTAAAATAAGAGGAATCGTTTCCATATTTTTCCTAAATCAATCTGTTAGATTCTAAACAAAATATTTACGAAACTAAAAGCAGAGTAATTCTTTTAATTTATTACGCAAAGGTTTCGCAAATTTAAAATTTCCTTTATAATCCGGCCATTAAAACCGATTTAATATAAACTGTTTTGTCTAATAATTCCGCCGCTGCCGGTTTTAAATAAACCATCACAAAATCGGGATATAAGCCGGCAATTAATGTAATAATTGCTAAAATTCCCATGGCCACCAATGCAGATTTTGGTACATACTGCACGTGAAGGCCCTCGTGCGGCGCTTTAAAATAGAGCCGTCCAACCACCCGTAAATAATACACGGCTTCGATGATGCTGCCAAACAGTGCCAGGGCGGCAATCGCGATAAAACCGTTGCGAATGGTTTCGGATAAAATAATAAATTTTGACCAGAATCCGCTGAGCGGCGGCAATCCCAAAATGGCGAAAGCGCCAAAGGCGAAGAAAAAACTAAGCAGCGGTTTCACCCGACCCATTCCATCCATATCTTCGATATTTTTACTGCCGGAATAAAATACAAGATATCCGGCGGAGAGGAAGAGCAGCGGCTTAATCATGGCGTGGTTGAACATCTGGAAGAGTCCGCCTTCAACGCCGCGCGTCGTGGCCAGACCCAGGGCGATGAGCACCAGACCCATCTGACCGATGGATGAAAAGGCCAGCATCCGTTTGAGTTGTTTTTGACGAATCGCCGACATTTCGGCAATTAACAGTGTGATGATTCCGGCAATGAGAATAAAATGAAAGATACCCTGAAAATCAAAAATTGTATAGACCAGACGGGCTAAAGCATACACCCCGGCTTTCACCACGATACCGCCAAAAGCGGCTCCAATAGGTGTTGGGGCCTGTGAGTAAGCATCCGGCGCCCAGCCGTTTAAGGGAAACATTTCCGCTTCGATTCCGAAACCGGTGACCAGCAAAATTAAAGCCATAATTGCAATGCGCGGGTCTACATCTTTTATACGAACCGCAATCTGAGCCATATTTAAGGTACCGGTGGTGGCATAAATCAGGGCAATTCCCAATAGTATAAATGTCGAGGCCAGACTTCCAATAAGCAGATATTTAAAAGCCGCTTCCGCACCATCGCGATCACGCAGGAAAGCGGTTAAAGCGTAGGAAGAGATACTGGTAATTTCCAGAAAAACAAACATATTAAAAATATCCCCGGTCAGCACCATCCCGGTGGCGCCGGCGGTAAGTAGCAGAAAGAGCATATGGTATTTTTCATTAGGCTCTTCCTCCATAAAACGAATATTATAAATGGCAACCACAAAACCAACGAGAGAAATAATCAAAGCCAGTATATTTCCCAGAGGGCCGATGGTTAGATTGATACCGAGCGGCGGGGCCCAGGCGGCAATAACCACAATAACCGGTTTCACCATCGAATGCGGCAAAAGCATAACCATTTCGTACAAGTTAAAACCAATTATCAGCACCGGAACATACTTAACCAGGCCTTTGGAAATACGTGCCAACGGCGGAATTAAAAAAGCCGCGAACAGGGGCAGTGCAATCATTAATACAGGGTCAAGATACATCTATTTTTTCCTTATAATTAGCAGAAAATATCCGCTTTAATTTTTTTATCTACTGCGTCATCGTGAGTCCAGGTTCATCGGAAATTCGAAATTCCTTCGGGAAATCCCTGAACCTTTTATAATACTTACCCTCCCTGTCCTTCGGACACTCTTCCCTAAAATTAGGGAGGGGATGGGGGTGGGTTATTTTTTTTATCTTACCACAGCAAAAAAGCCTACCATTTCAATTCACGAATCTTATTGATATTCAGTGTTTTATGATGATCATAAATACGGATAACAATGGATAACGCTAACGCCGTAACCGCCACACCGATTACAATAGCAGTGAGCACCAGAGCCTGGGGTACCGGGTCAACCATATCCTGCGCGGTAAGAGTCGGATTGGAAAAGATAGGCGCTGTTTTACCCTGAATATAACCGAGTGAAACGATTAAAATATTCACGCCGCTATCGATAAGCGTTAAACCCAGTACAATTTTAACCATATTCTTTTTTACCAGTACCGCATAGATACCGATTAAAATCAAACTAATTGCCGCGATGTAGTAAATCATTTTCTTCCTTTAAAATTTTTATTCTGTTCCCCCTTAAAAAAGGGGGTTAGGGGGTTGTGCCGAATCGTCCAAAGCAAAAAAAACATCCCCTTAGTCAGTCGGTGACCTGATTCGCCAGCCGGCGTAATCCCCCTTTGATAAGGGGGAAACAATGTTATTTCACCGTTTGCAACATAGTATCCAGCAATGCGGTTAATTCCGCACCGACCTTAAAACCTACCGCCACATAAATCAGCGGAATCACCCCAGCGCTGAAGAGCGTATTGACCGTACCGAGCGGTAAAATATTGGCCAGAAAACTAGAGCCGTAGGCCAAACCAAGCAGACCGATAATCACAAAAACCGATCCGGCAGAAGATTCCACTCGTGATAAGATTACATGATTCACATGATAGGTACGGTAAGACATAAACATCAGCAGAAAACCGGATGCAATAATAGCGCCGCCCTGAAATCCGCCGCCGGGAGTCAAATGTCCATGAATAAAAACATAAGCACCTAAAATAATAATTAGCGGGAATAAGATGCGTGCTCCGGTTTTTACAATAATACTGGCATTTTGACGCGCCCGCTCGGTGGGTCGTTTACTATAAAGTAAAGCGCCCATTCCGGTGGCCGCCAAAAACAGAACGGTTACTTCACCCAGGGTATCAAAGCCCCTGTAATTGACCACAATCGAAGTCACCAGATTGGCGGCTCCGGTCTGCTGCAAACCATCCTGTAAATATTTTAGTCCCACACCTTCCAGCACTCTTACCACGCCAAACGGGACCAGTAGGAATGTGGAAAGCAGATAATATCCAATAAATCCTAAAAATAAAACGGCAATTGCTTTTCTCATTCTTCCATTCTCCCGGTTCTGCGGATAGTGATCATAAAAATAATTGTAGAAAGCCCAACACCTATGGCCGCTTCGGTTAAGGCTACGTCCGGTGCTTGTAATAAATAGAAATAAATGGACGCAATCAGACTCACAACCGAGCCGGAAATCACTGCGGCTACCAAATCTTTACTGCGTACCGTATTGAGCGCGCCGGCAATTAAAATAACGGTTAGAATTATAAGTAGAATATCCATCAGGCCGCCTCTTCGTTTTCTTCAGATTCCTGTACCGCTTTTTCGTAGGCGTCGATATCTTTTTTCTGCCACATTTTTATTCCCGAACGGTAACTTCCACGGGCCAGAGCGTGCGAACTGATGGGGTTTGAAAGTAAAATAAATAACGAAATGATCAGTGTTTTAAAAAACCATTCGGGATTGATCAGTCCAACGCCCATAATCGTACCAACCGCGCCAAGCGTCGTCGCTTTCGTGCCCGCCTGCATACGGTTGTATACATCCGGCATTCGCAAAATTCCTAACGCCCCAAACAATAAAAACAGAACGCCAAAACTGGTGAGCGTATAGCCTAAATAGCTTAAAATATCGACCATTATAACCCCCCTTCAAGATAGCGGGCAATGGTCAGTACTCCGACAAAACCAAGGACACCATAAATAAGAGCCACATCAATATAAATATAGCGCTGAAAAAACAAACCTAATAAAACCAATAGTGCTGTAGAAATCGTGGTCAGCGTATCAAGTGCCACAACACGGTCGGAGGTCGTCGGGCCAAGGATAAAACGCACGGCGGCTAAAATAAGAGCCAATCCGATGACGCCGAAAAATATATAGATCATTCAAAAATCTCCTTAATGTATTTTTCGAACACAGCAGAAATTTGCTCGAAAGTTTCCTCGGGATTTGTTGCCGTTACATTAATCCAGTGAATGTAGAGTTTATCTCCGATAACATCTACCGTCAATGTACCCGGTGTTAAGGTGATGGAATTAGCCAGTGCCAGTTTTGCGACATTGGATTTAAGTTTAGTGGGTACTTCCACAATTCCCGGATTAATCGGCATTTTGGGGTTGAGCACGCGCAGCGCCACATCCACATTGGCCTTAATCATTTCCCAAATAAAGACAAACAGATAACGTACCGTGAAAATAATTTTCCGAGCGGTGAAATTACCCAATCCGCCTTCTGAAAATTGTTTACCCGTATAAAACGCTATCACGAGCGCTACAACTGCGCCGACAAGCAATTCATCCGGTTGCAGCGAGGTGGTAAATGCAACCCAAAAAATAAAAAACACTAAAAAGCTGTAAATATACCTGGACATTGTTTTTCCTGTTTCTTGTAATATCCTGCCCCTTTTTGCAACAATTGTGCCGGACTTTAAATATGAAGCAACCTATTAATAATAAAGATGTTAGTGGCTTGGTAATTTTAAGTTTTAAATTCTGAATTTTAAATTTTAAATTTGTATCTTATTGTTTTTCTTTAGAATGGGGCTTTTTTTATAATTGGGAAATATAAAGAGGATAGTCACCGCTAAGTTGAAAACAAAAGTTTATTTAATGGATTTATTAACTATTTTAATGGAAACGGTTGAATATTGATAGATATTCTGGAACATATCTTAAATATTTCATATATCGACGGTCGAATATATCTCATAATTTACAATAAATCGTAAAAGTATTTTCATTTTTAGTAATAATAAGAATTATTCGGATAGAACTTATTATTCATTTAAATATTGCCGCAGAGAGTGCAGAGAAATATTGCTCTATTTCCTCTGTGATATTCATCTTAGCCGGATTTCAATGGATTGCAATAAAAAAGTTGATTCCTAAAAACTCAATACAGGAAGATGACTGCTATACTTTCCCAGTTCAACATTCAAAAGATTCCATCGTTAAAACGAGTTCTGAGCGATGGAATCGCTAATTTTCGCAACTGCGTTTATCCTAAATCCTGCCAGTTTCTTTTCACTAAAGAACGAATTATTTTCTCCCCGCGATGTCCGTAAATGGGATTATCCTGCAGCGACAGTTCATCCGCCAGACGGACGGCCACATCGGCCGGAGATTGATTGTTTTGCAGGGATTCCGTCAGTACCTTCAGCGTGGTACGGAAAATAGAATATTCCCAGTCCCGGTCCAGATGACGGGTAAATAAAGGATCGTTGTCGATATAACCGGACTGCTCGTCCGCGCAGTTGACAATTCCCATTCGGTTGGTCAGAAAATCCGGTACAAAGGTTACGCCCTTTTCCATAAGCGCTTTCCCGTCACGCGCAGAGTTTTCCAGTTGGTTGTTGGCTGCTCCGCAAACAATCTTTGCCTTAATATTTGGAATGGTCTGCGGATTTAGAACGGCGCCGGTTGCACAGGGCGCCACAATATCGCATTCCTCAAATAAGATAGAGCGATCGTCTGCATTTACCTTCCGTGCTTCGAGCGGCTGACCGCTGTATTTGTGCTTCACCTCGTCAACCAATCCGGCATTGATATCCGCCGCGATGACTTTCTTTACGTGTTTCTCAAACAAAAATCCAATCAACGGTTCGGCCACGTGCCCCATTCCCTGCACGGCGATGGTTTTACCTTCCAGGGTCCCCATATCCAGAAAATCCAAAGCTGCTTCCATTCCGGCAACTACACCGGAGGCCGTCGGTACCGAAGGATTGCCGCTGCCGCCCAGTTGTTCGGGAATGCAAGTGGTGAAACGCGTCTGTGAAAAAATATTGGCCATATCTTCCACACTGGTACCCACATCTTCGGCGGTAACATAACAACCGCGGATGGACGTCATCAGCCTGCCGAAATCTTTATAAACACTCTCCCGTAATTTAGCATCCATTTTATCATATTTGGGATTATGCGCCATCACTCCCTTACCGCCGCCCCACCACAAACCGGCCAGGGCATTTTTTCGGGTCATTCCTTTGGCCAGACGCAGCCCGTCCCGCAGGTAGTCTTCCATTGAATTGTACTGCCAAAACCGCACACCGCCGGCCGCCTGACCACGATTGGTACGATGTACAAAGGCCCCCTGCAAAACATCATATGCACTGCTGATTTGAAAAAAGGCGCCCTCATGTTCCATAAAATCGCGTTTATCGTTCTGAATAAAGTCGGCCAATTCCTGCAAAGCAGGATGCGAGGCTTTTACGGTTTTCGTTCCTTTTTCGTACACAAAATAAAAGCGTTTAATCTTCTCTTCTTTTAAAAACTGTACAAATTCCTGTGGATTCATTTCCAGCAACATAGCGCTTCCTTTATCTGCTTAATAGGTTTAAACAATAGAAAATAACAAAAATCAAAATACAAATCGCAAATAAATCATAAATTTAAACCTATAAATTGTTCCCTATTGAACAAAGGGGTATTCAGGATTTATGGCATTGTTTTATTGTGATTTGTTTGTATTTTGTGATTTGTATTTTAGAATTTTAAGTATCAATCGTTGTTTATTACGTGTTCTATTTCTCCTCTAAATTTTTTTACCATTTATTTTGATGTACCCGATCTTTTTCAAATCGGTTGACAGGAGTGGATTCGTCCGCCGGATGGCCGAGCATAATCAGCGAAATGGGTACGATTCTTTCCGGCAGTTCGAACAATTCCCTCATCGCCTGTTTGCGCTGCTCCCGTGGATGGATGCCAATCCACACGGCGCCCAATCCTTTATCGTGCGCGGCCAATAAAATATTTTGTGTGGCAGCCGCGCAATTTAATGCATTATATTCGACCGAAGGTTCGATGTCCAAATCACCGCAAACCAAAATGCCGGCCTGTGCCTGCCGGGCCATTTCCGCATAGGGATGCACCTGCGGAATTTTATCTAACAAGGCCCGTTTGGTTATTACCACAAAATGCCAGGATTGCGTATTCCGGGCCGAAGGCGCCTGCATCGCCGCCTTCAGCAGAGTTTGTAAATCAGCATCCGCGATGGTTCTATCCGTGAATGAGCGCACGCTGCGCCGGGTAAATATTGCTTGTATGGTTTCCAGGGCTGTTTCCTTTCTTAATGTTGGCCGATAAAGATACGTGTTTTTCTATTTTAAATAAATGGTGGAATAAAATATTTTAATTGGAAAATCGGGAAGAGCAGGTGTACCCGCGTACGGTCAGCGAAACCGGGCGCGTCACCCTGTGCAGAGTCGAAGAAGTTTTCTGGACAGAATTCAAAGCCTTTCCTGAGAAGAGTAGAAAGCATTCCCTGAGCGGAGTTGAAGGCGTTTCCTGAACAGAATCGAAGGCGTTCCCTGAGCGGAGTCTAAGGCGTTTCCTGAGCAGAATCGAAGGCGTTCCCTGAGCGGAGTCGAAGGCGTTCCCTGAACAGAATCGAAGGCGCTCCCTGAGCGGAGTCGAAGGGAAGCCGTTCCGAAAGGAATCACTTCTCCCTACAAGTCTGGATCGTGATGACCGTTACTTTTATCCTTTCCATAAAATATTTCAGAAAAACAATAACCTTTAGTCTGAATTTTCGTACTTTTCGGAGTATTCTAAATAAAGAGCGGATAAAGCAGTGCAAAAGCAAAAAATGGGACAGACCCTGCGCGATGATTTTAAACAGGGTGGTTTCTTTAAAAACCTGAAACAGGAATTTAAGGAACTCGAGTTTTTTTACTTAGACGATGAACGGCGCGAACTGCTAAAAAATATGGGCTGGTTCAGGCGTACTTTTAAATCTATGATTTGGTTATTTAAAAGTCTGTTCTTTCACCTGACCACTGTACGCCGTATTCTACTGGTTGTTGCAGTCGTGTTATTTTTCAGTATAAGCGCCCAGGTAAACGGCGCGAATGTCCAGATTCAACGCAACGGCTCCATTGTCAGTTTACTGATTTTTCTGTTTATCCTGATGCTGGAATTGAAAGACAAGCTGCTGGCAAAAAACGAACTGCGGGCAGGACGCGCCGTCCAGGAAGCGTTAATGCCTTTGGAAGAACCGCTGTTCCCCGGATGGCAGCTCTTCCTGTTCAGCCGGCCGGCCAATGATGTGGGCGGCGATTTGGTTGATTTTTTCCCCGTCGATGAAACCCGGGCCGATATTACACTTTGCGATGTGGCAGGTAAGGGATTACCCGCCGCTCTTTTCGCGGCCAAGATGCAGGCTTCCCTGCGGGCGGTCGCACCCGATTATTCTTCTATTTCGGCGCTTTCCGCTAAAGTTAATGAAATTTTCTGCCGGGATGGTATTTCAAGCCGTTTTGCATCCCTTCTCTATCTCCGTTTAAATAAAGGCTCGGGCAAAGTCCAGTTGGTTAATGCCGGCCATCTTCCCCCGCTGCTGGCACAACCGCAGAAGATCGCAGAATTATCAAAAGGTGACCCGGCCATCGGGTTGAAAAAGGGAATCCATTATAAAGAACATTCGCTAACTATTAATCCTGGTGAATTCCTGTTACTTTATTCCGATGGACTTACCGAAGCCCGCGACGGAAACGAAACATTTTATGGGGACGGACGTCTGACTTCCCTACTGATGCGCGTGCGCAACGATTCCGCTTCTCAAATTGCGCGGGCTATTCTGCGCTCGGTGGAAGTCTTTACCGGCGATGCTCCTAAAACGGACGATCTCTCCTTCGTCATTCTCAAACGCACAATGGAATAATACTTGCATTAAAGCTGCTTTAAATTAGATTAGGCGGAAACTAAAAACGCAACTAAAACGTTGGTAAAACTATCCGTTTTCAGCATAAATGTTACCCATATTTTACGAGGAATAAAATGAAAAAACTAAGTCTTCTTTTTATCAGTATCTTGTTTTTAATCCGCTGTGCGGCCTACAAAGAGCTGAAACCGAAACCGGAGATTACCTCTTTAAGTAAAGATTTTATTGAACTTAAGAACGATAAAAAACAATTCGAGCTGGATAAGGATAAAAAATATTTTATCACTTTTCCCGGCGCGCCTGCGGAGAACTACTACCTCGTGCTGACCATCAGCGATAAAGAAAAACTGCACAGTTACCTCACCGACACCTTTGATGACGGCAAAGGCCGTATCATCGAAATCCAGGATGAGAGCACCCTTCCACAGCAACAAAGCGTTTATGCCGTGGATAATAGTGTGCAAAAATTTTACTGGGTAGTGGACCTGGTTAAAGAAGACCTTGTTTTAAAGATGCAGTATCGCTATGTGGAACAGTGGCGCTTTAAATTTGAAAACCGCTATCAGTCTTTTCTGAAAATTTTTGAAGATAATAAAATAGACAGCAGCGGTTACCTCGCCCTGGGCAGTCATTTTGACCTTCAGCAATATGATTTTGATTCTAAAATTGCGCACCTTGAAATGAGCAGCGCCGCTTTGGCCGGAATGCAAAATGAGCTTAATAAAATTGAAGCCATTTTCCCCGCTTCCATTAAAAACACAACGGACAAAGCCTACCAGGATTATCTTGCCTTAAAAAAGCAACTCAATAATGAGATGCATTTTCAAACAGACTATTCCTTTGTCCTAGGCTTATTCAGCAGCCTGCAGGAATCCGTCCCGGCTTTTATTACAAATGTACAGCAGTTCCAGACTTTCTTTGAAAACCAGTCGGCCTACCCGCAGGAAATAGGCGCCCGTTTAACAGAAGAATTGGCCGATATGCTGCCACGAACAGCATCCTATTACAATATAGAACTGAAAGCTAAAAAAGATCACAAACAGATT
>JANTFQ010000040.1 GCA_024763405.1 Calditrichaceae bacterium | reverse complement strand
CCAGTTCGTAAGCAAACGCCGGATCGTAGGCTTTTAAATTGGGCAGGGGATAAGCAAGCAGATGACTGTTCCCGTCCTGATGCTGCAAACCTTCACCTGCAAGAGTCGTACGCCCCGAGGTGCCGCCGATTAGAAAACCGCGGGTGCGCATATCGCCGGCGGCCCAGGCCGAATCCCCGATGCGCTGCAAACCAAACATCGAATAAAAAATAAAAAAGGGAATCGTGTTAATCTGGTGGTTGGAATAGGCGGTCCCGGCGGCGATAAAAGAACTCATAGAGCCGGCCTCGGTGATGCCCTCTTCCAGTATCTGACCGTTTTTGGCTTCTTTATAGTACAGCAGGCTTTCCCGATCCACCGGTTCATAAAGCTGGCCATTATGGGAATATATGCCTGATTGTCTGAAAAGCGATTCCATTCCGAACGTCCGTGCTTCATCCGGTACAATGGGAACAATCAGACTGCCGATTTCTTTATCGCGCAGCATTTTTGTGAGCATGCGGACAAAAGCCATCGTCGTCGAGATTTCCCGCTCACCGGTCCCCTCATAAAATTCCTCGAACAGGGCGCTGCCGGGCGTGTTAACCGGCTTCGACTTGAGCCGCCGGGTGGGAACAAAACCTTTGAGCTGCTTGCGGTGTTCCAGTAAATACTGCAGTTCGGGAGAATCGTCAGCGGGTTTGTAGAAAGGCAGTGTGTCAATTTCTTCATCGGAAACGGGAATCCCAAAACGGGAACGGAACTGACGCAGTTCCTGCTCATTCAGTTTCTTTTGGGAATGCGTGATGTTTTTGCCTTCCCCGGCTTCGCCCATACCGTACCCTTTTACCGTCCGTGCCAGAATAACCGTGGGAGCGCCCTTGTGTTTTACCGCCGCGTCATAAGCCGCGTACACTTTTTCCGGATCGTGGCCGCCGAGACGTAATTTCGACAGCTGATCGTCCGAGAGATGTTCCACCAGTTTTAACAGTTCCGGGTATTTGCCCCAAAAATGTTCACGCAGGTAAGCGCCGCCTTCGGTGCTGTATTTTTGGTATTCACCGTCGACTACTTCGGCCATGCGTTTTAAAAGCAGTCCGTCTTTATCTTTGTCAATCAGTGCATCCCAGTCGCTGCCCCAGATGACTTTTATAACATTCCACCCGGCCCCTCTGAAATTAGTTTCCAGTTCCTGGATAATTTTGCCGTTACCTCTTACGGGGCCGTCGAGGCGCTGCAGGTTGCAGTTAATTACAAAAATAAGGTTGTCTAAGTTTTCGCGGACGGCGAGTGAAATGGCGCCGAGTGCTTCCGGCTCATCGGTTTCGCCATCTCCCAGAAACGCCCATACCTTTTCATCATTGGCCTTTTTAAGCCCGCGGTCTTCGAGGTAGCGGTTAAAGCGCGCCTGGTAAATGGCTGTTATGGGGCCCAGGCCCATGGATACGGTGGCAAACTGCCAGAAATCCGGTTTTAGCCAGGGGTGGGGATAAGAGGGCAAGCCGCCGCCGTCTTTGTGGTGCTCGTGACGAAAATTTTTCAATTCGCTTTTGGAAATGCGGCCTTCGAGAAAGGCACGGGCATAAATACCGGGTGAGGCATGGCCCTGAAAAAAGATCATATCGCCGCTAAAATCATCGGATGGAGCCCGGAAAAAATGGTTGAAGCCCACCTCGTATAAAGTGGCGGCGGAGGCATAAGTGGAAATATGGCCGCCGATACCGTTTTCGTTACGGTTAGCGCGGACGACCATGGCCATCGCATTCCAGCGGATGATACTTTTAATGCGCCGTTCGATTTGGCGGCTTCCGGGATACACCGGCTGCTGGTCTGTTGGAATGGTATTTATGTAGGGTGTGTTCGCGCTGAAGGGCAGTTTAATTCCGGATTTGTAAACCCGTTTCTGAACTTCATGAAGCAGATTACGAACACGCTCTTCATCGCCGTTTTCGATAACGTAATCAATGGAGTCCAGCCATTCCTGGGTTTCCTGCTGTATTTCATCAATTTTATTATTTGTTGTACTCATTTATAACCTCGTATATGTTTTAGCACCTATAACAATTTTTTGAGAAAAATATTTCCGTTTTGCTGTATTATTTTTGTCTGTCGATTTTCTAAAAATTCTCAAACAGAGCCGTGCTGCGGATTCTGTTTTACCACTGGTTTAATCAGCCCGAAAGGTGCGGACAGGTAAAACCGCCCACATTATAAAATGGTGCCATTTTTCTGCGGGCCTGCCCAAAGACAGACGGACAAATCCACCCGGCCGTTTTTATCAAATCGAATCCCTTCGGAGCGCAGCAGTTGGCGCGTGCAATTCACCGGCTCTGGCGCCAGCCGGCTTGGGGCAGTCAATTGGTTCGTCAGATATAATAAACATACTTCCTTCGCAGATTACCGCACCGGGTTAAAGGAAATCTGATATAGTGTCAAAAGGAAACTATTTATAGGGGAAGGAGGCAAGACAAAAATGACAACTTTATGTACAATCAATAATTTAGCACTTTATTTTTTTATCCGTAATCTGTATCTTGTGAGAAAGAGTACCTTCTGCGTATAGCGAAAATATCCTTTCACAAAACAAATATTTTTTAATCGTTTCTTCCCTCCGACGCAGCAGGTTGTACTGAAATTATCTGAGGATGCAATATGAAACACCGCTTGTTTTTACTTACTCAGGTTTTATGCATTTCCCTTTTTCTTTCCTCTTTTCTGCCTAAAAAGTTGCAGAGGGAAAGCCACACGGCGGACTGGGGTGACGGCCGGTACAGTCTGATTAATATTAATAATATTAATGGTTTTGTGCGTTACGACGGTTTATTCGGGCAGGATCCGAATGATGATTCGGGCATTTTTTACCCTGCCGGCAGCGCCGGTATTGTTTTTACAGAAGGCGTGGTTTGGGGGGGCTATGTGAATGATCCCGATTCAAACAAGGTGAAGCTTAGAATCGGCGGCCAAAGATATTATGTGGGAACAACACCCGGACGGATCCTTTCCAGCGGTGTTGCCCAGGATCCCCAGGACGAACGGGTACGTGTCTATCGCATCCGTAAGGATTGGAAAACCATTAAAGACGATGATGCTCAAATAGCGGCTGAAATTAAACTGTTGCATGCCAGGGGCAGTTCCACAGACAGTTCCGTTACCGCCGGGGACATTATCGATCAGTATCAAAAAGACTGGCAGGAATGGCCCGTTGAATATGGTGCGCCTTTTTATGATCTCAATAAAAATGGAATTTACGAACCCGGCCTCGGTGAAACCCCGGGAGTGGCCGGAGCCGATCAGGTCCTTTGGTTTGTGGTGAATGACCTTTCCGAAAACAGAACGCTCAGATTCTCTGGATCTCCTCCCATTGGTATCGAACTTCAGATAACTCTTTGGGGGTATGATCAACCAGGGCTTCCACTGGAGCAGGCTAATTTCAGACGCTATCGCCTCATCAACAAATCACCATTCCGGATTGATTCCATGTATATTGGAAATTTTTCGGATACTGATATTGGAAGTTTCGCTGATGATTTTGTGGGATGTGATTCTCTATTGGAGCTTGGCTATGCTTATAATTCTTCTATAACGGATATTCAGTTTGATCCATTTAATCTTTATCCACCGGCAGCAGGATATCAGCTGTTGCAAGGCCCGATTGTTCCCTCAGCAGAGGACAAAGCGCTGTTTGATTTTAAAAATAAGGCAGGGTTTAAAAATCTTCCCCTTAACGCTTTTAGTTATTATGGCCCAGGATGCGCTTGTGACCCGATAATTCGGGATGAAGCGATTAAAGCGTATAATTATATGAGAGGATACGAAAATTCTTATGATATGTCATCCCTTAAGCCGTATGTGCACCGTTCCGGACCTGATAAAGGGAAAATTACCAGATTTCCACTTTCGGGAGACCCGTTAAGGGGTACCGGTGATATAGACGGTCAAGGTGAAAACCGGGCCGCGGGTGACCGTCGTTTTTATTTGGCTTCCGGCCCCCTTACAATGGCGCCCGGGGACACACAGGAAGTAGTCTATGCCTTAATTGGCGGACTCGGCAACGCCTATTATCCCTATTGTGTGGAAGCGCTTAAATTGAATGCCCGTTATATTCAGAAAATGTATCCTGATTTAGATGGACTAAGTGATCCCTTTCCGCAGCCCTTAGTAAATGGACTCTCGGATAATGCACGCATAACCCTGGAATGGGGAAGTGATGATACGCTTAGCGCTGGAATCGAACAAGATCAGGCCGCTGGTGTTTACCGTTTTGAAGGATATAATATTTATCAGTTACCATCAGAAGCGGCGCCGGATGATCAGGCGGTTTTAATAGAAACGATCGATACAAAGGATGCGCCGGGCGGCGTGTTTGGGTATAAAACAAATCCTGTTACCGGTATTTATGAATATAAATTACTTGCAAATGGATCCAATAGCGGCATCCGTCATTATACAACGGTTGAGCGCGATTATTTTACCAATCAGCCGTTCCGGCCCGGAAAGACCTATACTTTTGCGGTGAGCGCTTATCGTTATCTTCTTAAAACAGACACTTCTTTTCCCATAATTGAATCTAAACTGACCCGAATTAATGTTTTGGCGCATGAATTTAATCCGGGGTATTCCGCTGATACCGGACAAGAAATTGAGGCGCAGCATTCGGGATCTTCCACGGGATATGTGAAGGCCGTTGTGGTAAATCCGGCAAATCTAACGGGGCATACGTACCGGGTTACTTTTGATGAAGAACAGCGTTGGACCTTAACAGACGTAAATACCGGTGAAGTAAAACTTACGAATCAGGAAAATATATCCGGAGATGAAAACTATCCGGTTGTAGACGGAATTATGCCGGTTGTCTGGGGACCTGTTGAGTCAGGACGATTAAAAATTAAATGGGACTATCATTACGAAAATTTTGGCATTGGCGGATATGACTGGGGCGGGCAGGTCTTTGACGGAAGCATTGGTCTGGGAGAAAACTTTTTTGGAAGCACGATTCCAAGGGATTCACTACTTCCGGTACGGATTGAGTTTCAGGAGAAATTCGAAGTTGAACAAAATGGCTGGGCAGGAAAAGGAGCCGTCTATCTGAACGATTCCAGCCTTTCCTATATTGGCACAGGAAATATGCCGTTAAAAGCGTTTGATATCAGTTTACCCGAACAACCACGCCGTTTGAATATCTGTTTTACAGAAAACCCGGAAACTTCTAACCGCATTTGGGATATGGGCTGGGACGGCGCCCAATTTCCGGATGAGCGTGGTGCCGATGAATATCTGCTAATTATGAACAGCAGCTACGATGAGGGAATAAGTTATGATAATGATCATAAAGGTACCACTGCGGATGTTTTATATGTGCTTTGGCTGAAAGAACGCGATTCTTATGGTTTCTTAAATGGATACGGTAGATTTGACCTTCTGCCCAGCCGACGCAATTTTCCAGAGGATACCTTTGTTTATACAACGCCACCACCGCCGAATCTGCCAACGAAGTTTGATCTTCTCCCGGCCTATCCAAATCCCTTTAACGGAAGTATTAAATTCCGTCTTCGCATACCGTTGCAGTCAAAAGTCAGTATCGATATTTATGATATTAACGGACGGCATGTTACACAGGTATTTGATTCGAAATTAGAACAGGGAACCCATACCATCTCCTGGCAGCCGGAGGAACTGGCAAGCGGAATGTATATTTACCGGGCAGCAGCCGGGAGGCGGTTCAAAATGGGCAAAATTCTGTATCTGAAATAAGGGATTGGAGCAGGAGGAAGAATAAAAGCAGGAGCAAAAAGTTAGAGACAGTAAAAGAATAGAATGCCGTGCGGCAGTTGGGTTCATAAAACTAATTGTGTTTACCTAAAATTTAGCCGGACACGGTTGATTTAACATCATAAATTAACTGAGAAAATAGAATGAAATATAAGGTTTTAAAAATTTTAGTCTTACTGACCATGCTAATTGCCCTGTCTTCTTTTCTGCCTGAATATCTGCATAAGAAAGCAGAAATAAACTACGGGAATAACGGCCGGTATTCATTGTTAAATATTAATGACATCAGCGGATTTATTTATAGAGACGGCAAGTCTGGCAATTCACCCAATGGCGACGCGGGTATTTTCTATCCGGCTGGCGGAGCCGGGGTTGTTTTTATCGAAGGCGTACTCTGGGGCGGGTACGTGAACGATCCCGATCCGAACAGGAAAAAACTACGTGTCGGTGGTCAGACATACAATGTTGGGACAATTCAGGGCCGCATCATTTCTCCGGGCGTTGCACAGGACCCGGATGATGAACATCTTCGTGTTTACCGCATTCGCAAAGACTGGCAAAATTTAAAAGAGAATAATGCGCAGTTATCCGCCGAAATGAAACTGCTTTACGATATTGGCTCTGAGGTGGATTCCACCGTTACCGCTCAGGAAATTATTGACCAGTATCAAAAAGACTGGCAGGAGTGGCCCGCTGAATATGGCGCGCCTTTTTATGATCTCAATAAAAATGGAATTTACGAACCCGGCCTCGGTGAAACCCCGGGACTGGCCGGAGCCGACCAGGTGCTTTGGTTTGTAGTGAATGATTTATCGGAAAGCCGGGTGTTGAAGCTGTATGGCTCTCCGTCGATAGGGTTAGAACTTCAAATCACGCTTTGGGGTTATAATCAGCCGGATCTGCCGCTGGGGCAGGCTTCTTTTAGGCGTTATCGAATTATTAACAAATCAGGGCTTAGGATTGATTCTATGTTTGTTGGTGTGTTTTCCGATCCGGATATAGGAGATTATGCCAATGACTATATGGGAACAGATACGGTACTTCAGCTCGGCTATGCGTATAATAGCGAACCATTTGATAAAGAATTTGATGCGCGGAATATGTATCCTCCGGCAGTCGGGTATCAGCTATTACAGGGCCCGCTTGTTCCAAAAGATGGCGGGACCGCTTTATGGGATTTTAAAGAAAAGCCAGGATTTGTAAATTTACCGTTAACTTCAGTTGCAAAAAATTATAACAATTATATGGATGAACTTCCACGTTATAGATATACTCAAATGAAATATAACTGGCTAAATGGGTTTAAAGATGAAGGAGATACGGTTACCTATTATCCATATTATGAGCAAACCGGACCCAATGCCGGAAAAATAACAAAATTTAATTTTTCAGGGGATCCTGTTTCCCAGACGGGAGATGTGGACGGGCCGACTCCGGGGGATCGGCGTTTTTTAATGTCCAGCGGGCCGTTTACAATGGCGCCAGGCGATACCCAGGAAGTGATCTACGCGCTGATTGGCGGAGTGGGAACTAAATATCAAAATTTTAATGTCGAAATTTTAAAAACCAATGCCCGCTATATAAAAGAAGTTTATCCTCATTTTCCTGCGATTACGCCCTTTACGCTAAAACCGCGTTTATCGGCCTCTTCCGTAAATGGAATTATCAGCATCGACTGGGGAAATGACCCGCAATTTACGGAACGTCTCGAAGCAGATAATCCGGAGGGAAATTTTTTCTTCGAAGGCTATAAAGTCTGGCAACTACCTTCGCCGGAAGCATCAAAAGACGAAGCCGTTATGCTGGCCACTTTTGATAAGGAAAGTGCGCCGGGCAAAATTTACGGAAAATATCTCGATACGGATTATGGATACTATCTTACAATTCCTTATGCTTTTGGAACCAATTCGGGAATTCAACGCTATTTTACCGCCACCCGCGACTATTTTGCTGAAAAGCCGTTTGCGGACGGGGAAAAATATACGTTTGCCGTTTCCGCCTACCGTTATTCACCGGATCCACTGATTCCATTTCCGCTGATGGAATCGGATTTGAGTAAGATTACCGTTGTGGCGCATAAGACCAATCCGGGTTACAAGGCAAAAATCGGATCGGATTTGCCGGTGACGCATCTCGGAAAAAGTACGGGACAGGTTACTGCCGAGGTCATCAATCCGGCTTTGCTTACCGGGCACCGGTATTCCGTTTCGTTTAATGAACATAACGAATGGACACTTACGGATATGGATTTGGATGAAGTTAAATTATCCGCTCAGCGCAATCAAAGCGGGGATTTAGACTACCCCATCATCGACGGGGTGCTGGTCCGGGTTGCAGGGGCTGACAGTAATGACATCGCGGGCTGGTACGATACGGCGGATTCCGATTCCTTTCGGGTTTTGGGCGTAGACTGGGGCGGTCGCTTTTTGGGCGGCGGCCTTGATTTGGGCGACCGTTTTCTGGGCAGTACGGTCAGCCGGGATTCTTTAGAACCGGTACGTCTGGAGTTTCAGTCTCTTGCGTCCGTCCGGGCAAACGGATTTATCGGCGAAGGAGCCGTGTACCGTAAGGATTTAAACTACAGCTTCAGCGGAGTGGGACAGTTACCGCTTGCCGCCTACAGTCTTAGCGATTCTCTAAATCCCCGGCGACTGAATATCTGCTTTTCCGAAATGCTGATTGCAGATTCGCTTAGCCCTAATTTAACCTGGGATATGGGCAGTAACTATGAATCAACTCCCGGAACACAAGCGGGATACGAAGCCTTGTTTATTATGAAAAGCGATTACGACGGAGGAGAAAATTATAATAATCTGTACAAAGGAATCAACGCCGATGTTTTATATGTGCTTTGGCTGCGAATGGAACCCGCGTACAGTGCATTAAAGGAAGGGTACCGCTTTACCATTGAGGCACAGTTAAAAAACACAACGGGCGATATTTTTACCTATACGGCGCCGGGTGAAGCCAATGTACCGGAAAAGTTCAGATTATATCAGAATTACCCCAATCCTTTTAATGGTCTGACGACCTTTCGCTACTGGATTGAAAAGAAAACCACCGTACATCTAACGGTTTATAATATACAGGGGCAAAAGATAGCGAATTTAGTAAACCGTAAACAGGAAAAGGGAGAATATTTTGTTAAATGGCGGCCGCAGCACATTGCCAGCGGCGTTTATATTTACCGGATTCAAACCGGCGATGGATTTGTACGAGCTAAAAAATGCATCCTGATAAAATAAAGGAGCCGGATTGAAAACAATTAAAATACTTTGGAGCCTCACTTTTCTGTTCTTAAGCGGACGGACCATTGCTCTTGGACAGGATACAACCTCTGCCGGGACATCCTCCTTCCTGCCGGATTCGCTGCAGGGAACAGTCATAACAGCAAAGGAAATTGACCGTCTGCCGCAGCGCGGCCTGGATGCAGTGCTGGAAATTCAGCCGGCCATTATTGTACAGGACGGCGATATGCATATTTTGGGAGGACGGGACGATGAGACCGGGTTTTACCTAAACGGACTGCCCATCATCGATCCCTTTAGCAACACATCGTTTTTGCATATTATCCCGGAGGCAATTGAACAAATAGATATTTTTACAACGGGTTATTCCACCCGCTTCGGAGGGGCCAATTCCGGATTGGTGAATACCCGTTTAAAAACCGGAGGGAAGCGGCATCATTTCAGCGTGGATTATCAAACGGATAAATTTGCAGCAGCCGGTAAAAAGTTTTTAAACACGTATTCCTACCGGGATCAAATTATCAGCGCCACGGCCGGAGGGCCGCTTTATTTTCCGAACCTGCGCTTTTTTATCGCGCTTGAAAATGAAGAAATTGGCGACACACAAAAACGTTTCAGTAAAGGGTTTCGTATTGACAATTTAAACTCATCTGCTACGTTAAATCCGGATTCCATTGATCGCCTGACCTATCCCGACGGGTTTACGTCCAATAACAGCAGCAAGCGCTGGGCGGGGAATGCCACCCTGTTGTATAAAGGAAAACACACACGGAGTCAGCTGAATTTTTTATTTGACCGGCAGAAATTATACGAAGACAACCAGCCCATGCTGCATATTCTGAATGATCGCCATCAGTATCTTGTAAACCAAAACTGGTTTATTTCCGGACAATTTGAGCATCAGCTGACCAAATACCTGCACTACCGTTTTGATGCCGGGATATCCCGCAAGCACTCCGAACGGTATGATGATTATTTCGGAAACGATTGGCGCAAATGGTCGGACAGTCTGGCGGTGGCCCGGCATACAGACGGCCGGGTTCAGTACCGGAACGGTTGGCGGTCTGAATATGATTATTATGTGAACGGATTTAGGTTCGAACGAAATGGTACGTTGAACAATCCCTGGTATTTTAAACAGAATCAGCAGGCCTTTTTCGGCCGCTTTGAAACGCAAGCGACTCTCGGCAGACATCAAATCCAGCTTGGGATGGACGCCCGGTCCTATACAATGCGCAATTATGAAATCAATACCATAGGGATGATGCAATATTCTTATAGGTATGGTTTGGATGAATTAATTCCTGATTATCTTTTGAGGGAGAATATTGGTTCTCAAAATTTCGGCTACGATGCCTTTGGATATCCCATTGAATGGGGATTTAATGGCCCCAAAAAACCCTTTTTCGCCTCGGTGTATCTGGAGGATCGTATCATACATAAAAATGCAATCTTTACGTTTGGATTGCGCTACGATTATTTTGATACGGATGACAATGTTTTACTGAATCCGGGATATCCATCTGTCAATCATGGAGAAGGTGAATTGACAGGTGACGCCTGGAAGAATAAAAAACCGACTCGTGCCCTGCAGCCCCGTTTTGGCGTAACCCTATTTAATAATTCCGGTTCACAACTTTATTTTACATACGGGAAATATGTGCAGCCGCCAAAATCTAGTCTTTATTATTTTAATTCAAATGAATACGCTAAACAAATTGTTTCTTGGGGCCAGTTATATTTAAATCCGATCGGATTTAATTTAGATGTCGTGCGCAGTACTTCTGTTATAATTGGTTTTAAAAAGGAATTTTTAAATTCTTTTTCCCTAAACGTTAATGTGTTTCACAAACTATCCCAGGGTTTGCCGCAAACGGAGACAAATCAGCCCTCGGGACCTGGGGATGATTATAGCCTGTATTATCGGCGGCTAGTAAATTCAGATTTCAGTGAGATAAAGGGTCTGAACCTGAGCCTGCTAACCAAACGAAAAAAACGGTTGCAGGCCCGTTTTGATTATACGTATCAGAATGCGAAGGGAACCGGTTCTAACTCTGTATCCCATCTGATTGCAGAATATCGTCATGTCGTGACTTCTATTAAAGCACACCCTTTGGATTATGCGGTGGCGCACAAAGGTACGGTTAACCTCGACTACCGTTTTGCCCGAAACGATGGTGGGTCGCTTTTGGAACAGTTGGGAATCAATCTTCTGTTTCGTTTTAACAGCGGTCATCCCTTTACGCGGGATTCTATTCCGTCCCCCGGCTGAATTTCAGCGTATAGTCTAGGTGTAGACTACATGAAAGATGGCCGTTCCAGAAAACCGCTTGAGCCATTAAATGCATCCATAACGCCCTGGAATTTTAATGTGGATTTAAAAATCGATAAAACCATTGATTTAACAAATAATATCCGATTAACTCTGTATGCCCGTATTTTAAATCTGTTTAACCGCAGGAACATCCTTAATGTGTACCAAATAAACGGCCGTGCTGAAAACGACGGCGTAATCAATAGTGATTATTACAGTAAGGCATTCCGTAAAAATTTAGGGGAAAAATTTACAGAGCTCTACAATGCGATTAATATAGAAAACGGGCAGGCTTATTGGGACTTTTTAGGGCGGCAACTCTACGGCCATCCGCGGCAGATATTGCTTGGAGTAAAGGTAAGCTATTAACAAGATGGAAAAAGTTTTTTTGAAATTACACATATAAAAAATGGGTCTATGTTGTTTTGTGTGGGTAAAATAGAAAAGCATAAAATCGAATGATGTTGATTTTCACAGGGACACAAATTTCAATAAAACATCTTGCTTTTTATGTTATGCAAAATCCCTATTTTGGGTATGATACTGTTTTAATATCCCATTATCTGCGAAGCAGTGATACGTGAATAACTTCGGGTGCAACCCGAAGATGAAAACGGACTACAAGTCA
>JANTFQ010000039.1 GCA_024763405.1 Calditrichaceae bacterium | reverse complement strand
CGATCCTCTTCTTTATCGGCACGGGTTAATTCGTGTTTTTTTATGAGGTCCTGTTTGTATTCTTCCACGGACGCACCGGCAACCAGGCCAATCTGGCTGTGCTCACCCATAATCTGCCGGTAAATATAAAAGCAGGCTTTCGTATCCTGTAGCAGGATACCTTCTTTAATGAAACGTTGAAGATTCTCGGCTCCTTTTTCATAAACGGCCTTACTGTGCGTATCAATATCTTCCGGTAAATCGATTTCAGGCTTATTAATATGCAGAAAGGTGTACGGATTTTCGGAGGCCATTTGACGCGCTTCCGCACTGTTTAAAACATCGTAGGGTGGGGATGCGACTTTTTGTGCTAAATCCGCTGCCGGCCTGAGGCCTTTAAAAGGTTTAATTACAGACATTCTATTCTCCTATCAAACTAAATTTTAATTCAGACCCTAAAATTACTGAATCTTTATTTCGATTCAAAATGAAAAATTACAACGGAATTCGGTACGAAGTCATAATGGATTCGTACCGTTTAGTAAAATTCCCAAATCTGTTTTTTTTATTTATGCGTCTAACTGACGTACCGTTGCATTTTTTCCCTTAAAGCTCAAGAAGCCCACGAAGGAGATTAAAATAAAATCAATGAAAATATTATCTTTGATTGTTCAGATTCTTTTGCAATGGAAAGACCATTCTTTTAAATTGTGAGAGCGGTAAATTCCGCATTAAAACCACCTAACTTACAAATATTTAATTAGTTATATAGAACGGATTCAACTTTGTCATTTGTACACCTTCATAGTCACACCAGTTATTCCTTATTAGACGGGGCCGGCAAAATAAAAGAAATGGTACAGCGTGCCTCCGAATTAAATATGAAAGCCCTGGCCATTACCGATCACGGTAATATGTTCGGCGCTTTGGAGTTTTTTGATGAAGCTAAAAAAGCGGGAATCAAACCCATTTTGGGAATGGAAGCCTATATTGCCCCGAGAGAACGACAGCTGCGTAAGGCGGTAGAGGGCGAATCGCATTCCTATCATCTCGTTCTTCTCGCAAAAAATGAAACCGGCTTTAAAAATCTGATTAAACTCAGCTCCCGCGCCTATCTCGAAGGTATGTACTACAAACCACGTATCGATAAAGCGATTCTCAGAGAATTCTCCGAAGGGCTGATTGCCACAACCGCCTGTATGAAAGGGGAAGTGCCCTATAAATTAAGGCGGGGGCAGCGTGAGCAGGCCATAAAAGCCGCCGAGGAGTATCTGGAAATATTCGGTGAAGATTTCTATTTTGAAATTCAAAACCATCATATTCCCGAAGAAGCTTCGGTCTATCCTCAAATGTATGCGTTGGCAAAAGAGATGGGGGTTCCGGTTATCGCCACCAATGATAATCATTATGTTAACAAGGGCGATCACGAGGCACACGATATTTTGCTTTGTCTGCAAACGGGTAAGGATCGGGACGACCCCAACCGGATGCGTTACGGCACCGAAGAGCTCTATTTAAAATCTCCGGATGAAATGTACCAGATGTTTAAGGATAAACCCGAGGTTCTGGAAAACACCTTAGCCATCGAGGAAAAGATTGATTTTGAGGTAGATTTTAGTAACCGCTATCTGCCTGAGTTTCCCATTCCCGACGCAGAAGGGGATATTACGCCGGATGAGTATTTAAAACGGCTGACCTACCGCGGCGCGGAGCAAAATTATCCCGAAATGACCGAAGAAGTAAAAAAGCGTATTGATTATGAATTGGGCGTAATCAAGCATATGGGGTTTGCCGGTTACTTTTTAATCACCCAGGATTTTATCAATGCCGCCAAAGCGCAGGATATCCCGGTCGGCCTGGGTCGTGGTTCCGCAGCCGGCAGTATTGTTTCCTATAATTTAGGAATTACGCAGGTCGACCCGCTCAAATACGATTTACTGTTCGAACGCTTTCTAAATCCCGATCGAATCAGTATGCCGGATATAGATATTGATTTTTGTGTGGAACGCCGGGACGAAGTCATCGAATACGTGAAGGAAAAATACGGCCGTAAAAATGTGGCACAGATTATTACGTTCGGAACGATGGCCTCCAAAGGGGTAGTGCGTGATGTCTCCCGTGTTCTTAAAATTCCTATTCAGCAGGCCGATATGATTTCCAAGATGATTCCGGCCAAAGCTGGAAAAGGAATGCCCTTGCAAAAGGCGCTTGAAGAGGTTCCTGAAATTAAAGAGCTCGCCGAACGGGATGACCCACAGTTAAAGGAATTGTTTAAATACGCGCTTACCCTGGAAGGCATTGCACGTCATACTTCCATTCACGCCGCCGGTGTCATCATTACCCCGGAAGAAACCGATAATTACGTACCCCTGTTTAAAACAAAAGAAGGCGACATTGCCACGCAGTGGACGATGGGCTGGAGCGAGGCTATTGGACTGCTGAAGATGGATTTTCTCGGTCTGCGAAACTTAACGGTGATTCAGAAGGCAGAAAAGCTGATAAGTAAACGCATCGGCAAAAAGTTTTCGGTAAGTGAAGCACCGCTCGATGATAAAAAAACCTTCAAGTTATTTGGCGACGGTTTAACGGTTGGCGTCTTTCAGTTCGAAAGTTCCGGTATGCAGGAATATCTGAAAAAGCTCAAACCGAGCCGTATCGAAGACCTCATCGCGATGAACGCGCTCTATCGTCCCGGTCCTATGAGTATGATCGATGAATTCATCGACCGTAAATACGGTCGCCATAAAATTGAATATCTGCATCCCGACTTGGAGCCAATCCTTAAAGAGACGTACGGCATTATTGTTTACCAGGAACAGGTGATGCGTATCGCATCTGACCTCGGCGGTTTTTCCCTGGCCCAAGCGGATTTAATGCGCCGCGCGATGGGTAAAAAGAAGAAAGAGGTGATGGAAGAGCAGCGGGATAAATTCATCGCCGGATGCATCGGGAACGGCATTGAAAAGAAGACGGCAAAGGAAATTGCTGAATTAATCGTAAAATTTGCCCAGTATGGTTTTAATAAATCCCATTCCGCGGCCTATGCCATAATCGCCTATCAAACGGCCTACCTTAAAACGCATTATCCGGCCGAATTTATGTCTGCCAACTTAACCACCGAAATGAACAACGGTGACCGGGTAATGATTTTGATGGACGAGTGTAAAAAAATTGGTTTAAAAATTAAAGCGCCGGATGTGAATTACAGCGAGGGGCATTTTGTCCCCATCGAAAAAGATGTGATAGCTTTTGGAATGGAAGCCATTAAAAATGTGGGTGCGGGCGCTATTGCGTCCATCGTGCAGGCACGTGAAGAAGAAGGTCCTGTTCAAAATATTTTCGATCTTTTGAAACGGGTGGATTTACGTCTCGTCAATAAAAAAGTTCTGGAAAGCCTGATACAGGCCGGAGCGCTGGATTCGTTGGAAGGCAGCCGGGCGCAGCTTTTTCATTCCATCGAAAAGGCTTCCTCCTTTGCCCAGGATATGCAGGGCGAGAAAAACCGCAATAAAAATCAACTGAGCCTGTTTGGAGGCGCCGGCGCGGCGGAACAGACAGACAGCCTGGTTTCCTATCCTGAACTGCCGGATGTCCCGGAATGGTCGGTGATGGAAAAACTGAAGAAGGAAAAAGAACTGCTTGGTTTCTATATTTCAGGTCATCCGCTGGAGCGTTACCGCTCCGTGGTACAGCTTTTCAGCACACCTATTGACGATTACCTGCCTGCGGAAGAGGAAGAAGAAAGCAAGATAAAACCGCCCTCTGTACTGCAGGTCTGTGGACAAATCATCGAGATGCGTACCATTCTCGATAAAAAGCAGCAGAAGATGGCTTTCGTCAAAATTGAGGATTTTAAACGCACCTATGAAATCGTGGTATTCAGTTCGGTTTATCCGATGTTTGAACCGTTTTTAAAAGCGGACAATATGGTGATGGTCGTGGGAAAACTGAGTTCCGGTACCAGTTTAACCGATAGTCCCATCAAACTCATCGGCGACCAGATTATGCCGATGGAGCAGGTACCTGAAAATTTAACCGAATCCCTGCTGATGCGCATTAACAAGGATAAAATAGACAGTGATAAATTGCACCACCTAAAAACCGTTCTAAAATCCAGTCCGGGAAAAAGTCGGGTTTTCTTTGATTTGCAAATGAACGGAGGCGAACCGTTCCGGCTTGTGTCCAACTCTATTAAAATTAGTTTATCTTTTAATACACTGACGGAGATAGATAAAATTCTGGGCCTGGAACAGCTTAAAATTCAGGTGCGTGAACGATGAAAATTGTCGTTCAGCGCGTTAAACGTGCTTCGGTACACATTCAGGATGCGCTTGCCTCGCAAATCGGACCGGGCTTGCTGCTACTCATTGGCGTGGATAAAGACGATACAAAGAAAGACGCCGAATGGTGCGCCGAAAAATGTATCAATCTGCGTATTTTTAATGACCGCGAAGGCAAGATGAACCGCTCTCTCATTGAGACGGAAGGAAGTGTTCTTGCGGTTTCCCAGTTCACTCTACTCGGCAATACGAAAAAGGGCAGACGGCCCAGTTTTATTAATGCCGCGGAGCCGGAAAAAGGCAAGGCGCTATATGAATATTTTGTGAAATGGTTGAAATTATCTAAAGTAAAAGTTGAATGCGGTGTATTCGGCGCGATGATGGATGTGGAACTTATTAACGACGGTCCGGTTACATTGATAATTGACAGCAGATAGTAAATGAATTTTATGTGGAAATTAAAAAAATGATCGATTTTAAAACAGTTTTCAACCATCGCCTGGTACGCTGGCTGCTTTATCTTATCCTGTTGTTTCTGTTTGTCGTGCTGGTTGACAAGGTGATAATGCCCTGGTACGTTCGGCTTGGCGAAGAGGTTGAATTGATTGATGTGGTCGAGCTTCCGTATGCAGAAGCAGAGCAGAAACTCACCCAATCCGGATTTCAGGTAATTGTTACCGATTCTGTTTACGACGCCCACTACCCGGCAGGAACCGTTGTAGAACAGATGCCGCTTCCCTTTACCACGGTAAAAGAGGGCCGCCACGTTTATCTTAAAGTCAGCATCGGCGAAAAACCGATTATTATGCCCAACTTATTTTATAAATCCCCACGGGACGCCGAACTTATATTGAAATCATACGGATTGAAAACGGGTGCAAAGTTATATGAATATTCCGATATATCTTTGGCCGGAGTGGTGATTTCGCAGTCTTATCCCGCCGGTCAGGAAATTAAGCAAGCCGTTCCCATTGATCTGACAATCAGTCTCGGTCCTTTCCCAAAACAGCCTACGATTCCGTATCTTGTTAAAAAATCATTAGACGCGGCCAAAAAACAGTTGCATCTGCTTGGAGTAAAAAAAATTAAGCTGGAATATGAAGAACGTGACGACATACTCCCCGAAACCATTTTGAAGCAAAGTCTCGATCCCGGTATTTTAATTGATGAAAATACCGAAATCGAATTACTGGTCAGCAAACTTAAAACGAGTGGAGAAAATTAATGGGAAAATTAGCGCCTTCGGTTCTTTCGGCAGATTTACTGAAATTGCGGGAGCAGGTGACCGTTGTGGCGGAAAATGGCGCCGATTATATCCACGTCGATGTAATGGACGGCAGTTTTGTACCCAATATTTCCTTCGGCCCGGTGATGGTCAGTACGCTTAAACGCATTACCACGCTGCCGCTTGACGTACATCTGATGATTCAAAACCCGCAAAACTATATTCAGAATTTTGCCGACGCCGGTGCTGATATTATTACGGTTCATCAGGAAGCCTGTACCCATCTGGACCGGGTGATTTCTCAAATCAAGGCCTCCGGATGCCAGGCCGGCGTTTCACTCAATCCCGCCACACCGCTCAGCGCCGTATTGCCGGTTATGAATGCGATAGATTTATTGTTGATAATGAGCGTTAATCCCGGTTTTGGCGGCCAACGGTTTATTCCCTACACGCTGGAAAAAATCCGTGAGGCGGCGGAATTTAAACGCCGCGACAGCGCTTCCTTTTTAATTGAAGTCGATGGCGGTATTTCTTTGCAAACCGCTCCCGCTGCCGTGCAGGCCGGCGCGGAGATTTTGGTGGCGGGCAACGCTGTTTTTAAGCAGGATTCCCCGGCAGAAGCCTGTAAATCGCTTAAACAAGTTATTCAAACAAGCGGCAGGGCGGTTTAGTGAACGACACGCTGCGGCTTAAGGAAGAATTACTGCGCAAGAGCATTCATTTTGCCACTTCCATTATTCCCATCGTCTATTATTTTGGCGTTTCCCAAAAGGTAATTTTGTTTATCAGTCTCTTTTTAGCGGCCGGTTTTTTAACAGCCGATATTTTGAGGATGAATTTTGACCTTGCCCGCCGCTGGTTTTTAATCGTATTTTCCAGACTACTGCGAGAGGACGAACAAACGAGAAGGTTTACAGGCGCTACCTGGTTGTTTGTGGGAATGTCTGCCACGTTTTATTTGTTTCCTAAAGAAGCGGCAGTTCCCGCGGTTTTATTTTTAACCCTGGCCGATCCGGTGGCAGCAATCGCCGGGAAAAAATACGGGAGCGATTATTTTTATGGTAAATCCATCGAAGGGAGCCTGGGTTTTTATCTGACCGCTTCGGCTATTATTTTGATATTTACCGACTACAGCTGGTTGGGACTGGGAACGGCTTTAGGGGCGGCGTTGGTGGAATTTTTGCCCATTGGAATTAATGATAATATTTTAATACCTTTGTTTTCAGGTTATATCCTGTATGCTTTGGGATAACGGAGAAAATTAATGAAGCGTTTTGGTTTACTGCTTTTTTCACTGCTGATTATAAATGGCAGCGTGACCGCCGGCGGGTTTTATAAATACGCCGGGGAATTTATGAGTTTAGGAGCCGGCAGCCGTATGATGGGAATGGCCGGTGCGGCCACCGCTGTGGTAAATGATGTCAGCGCTGCCTACTGGAATCCTGCCGGACTAACCCGCGCTACCGGATTTCAGGCCGAGTTTATGCACAGCAAACAGTTTATCAGCAGTATTCAGAATAATTACCTGGCGCTTTCCAATCAGGGAGAAAACGGAACAACCCTGGCCTTTTCGATGCTCTATTTAACCGTCAATAATATTCAGGACAGCCGTGATTATTATAATCTGGAAAATGATGATTGGGATCCTTCCAGAATTAAGCTTTTTAATACCGGTGATTATGTCTTTTATTTTTCCTATGCCCGGCAGTACAACCAAAACATCAGTTACGGCGTCAATGTGAAATTAATCTACCGGGATTATTATTCCGCCAGCGCCTTTGGGCTGGGCTTCGACGCCGGTGTGCAATATCAATATTCAAAGCGTCTGCGTTTTGGCCTGATGATGCGAGACATCAGCAGTACGATGGTTGCCTGGAGTACCGGGGAAAACCAGTTCACCGCACCCTCTTTCCGCCTTGGAGCGGCCTATTTATATGAAATTCCCGGCTGGGGGTTATCGCTTCAACCTGCCGTTGACGTCAATATTTTATTCGAAAACCGGCGCACAGACAGCCAGTTGCATCTTTCCGGAATGAGTATCGATTCTTTTTGGGGAATCGAAACAGCCTACAAGGGACTCTTTTCCGTACGCGCCGGCCTGGACGACCTGCAGCGCTTTAACACAGGCATCGGGCTGAAAATCCCCAAACTTACTTTTCACTATTCCTTTACAACGGATAACAGCGCGCTGGGCAATATTCAGCGCATTTCCGTGCAATTGCAGTTGGACAGTTTGTTTTGAACAACAATTATGCAAATCGGGAGTAGTGCCTTCAACAGAGTCATTCTGAAAGAACACGTAATGGGAGATAAATACATTTTTTTACGAGTCAAAAGGTTCCTTCTAGGGTGACAAATTGTGAATCGGCAAAATGAAAAAAGACAAATCCCCAATAAATCACAAAATTAAAAATAAAAAATTGATTTTGGAATTTCACTGTTGATTATTGATTATTCAATCAGCATATAGAAATTAACCCAATAACCCAATAACCTAATAACTTAATATCATTAATGAACACTATTTCCGGAGCTAAATAATGAAAACTGTTTTCCTCTTCATTGTTTTTTTAACCGCTCAGCTCTTCGCACAGAATCAGGCAAATCCTGAAAAATTTTTATATGATTTTCTGCCCGGTATCTATGAAGCGATTGGACGCATTCCTGATTGCGACAGTCTGTACAGTGGAACGGTCTCCTTTAAAAACACGGAAAAGGGTTTGGAGGTTATACGACAAATTCAAGGCCGGGAAGTAAAGGGAACGGTACATATCGAAAAAGCGGCCGCGGGGGACGCCACCGTTCTGCGGGTGCGCTATAAAAAAAATAGTCAGGCCTTTGAAATCACCTATTTAATTCAGTCCGATTTAGACAATTACGGGCGGTTAAGCGGATATGTTTACCGAACGGACGGAACGACGAAACAACCGGGGCTGGAGGTTCTTTTTCATAAACGGTAAGAAATTGTCCTCGAAAAGGTATTCGGGCTTTAAACGATACAAATCCTAAAGGGCTTCGCATCGCGCTTCGCGGTCATTCCCGCGTAGGCGGGAATCCACGATTCTTTGCCTGCTGACAAAACTTATTGCCGGGCAACTCGTTCTGCTTCTTTCGCCGCCGATGTTCCGGGAAAGCTTTCAATTATTCGCCGTAGAATTTTTTTCGCTTCCGTTTTGTCGTTTAGTTTTTTGCTGTACAGTTCCGCCGCCTGCAGCATTTTTGCGGCGCTGTTTTCATTCTTTGCTTCAATTAGCAGAATTTGTGCCGCTTTTTTGTAATCCTTTAAATCAAATGAAATCGCTTCCATCTTCTTAAGAACGATGGAAATTAAGGAATCATCCTGCGCCCTCTCGTAGCTTTGCGCGTAATAATTACGGGCCTCTAATAGATTTTTTGCGGTCAGGGCGGCGTCTCCCATCCGCTCCCAGGCCAGGGCCACCAGCGGGTGTTCGGGATAATTCTGGCAAAACAAACGGTAGCTGTTGTTGGCTTCCGTTTGGTTCTTCAGACTGTCGGCCAATAATTCGCCTAAATAAAACTGGGCGTTTCCGCCATATCTGTCTTCCGGGAAAGAATTAATTAGTTCAAAAAAAAGCTCTTTGGCTTTGTTAAATTGCCCGATATTATGCCAGTAAATATCCGCCAGGGCAAGCAGCACATCGGGACGCAGGGTGCTCTTGGGATACTGGAATAAAACCCGCCGGAAAATGGCTTCGGCATAAAACGGGTGATTCTGTTTTACCTGCAATTGTCCCTTCCAGAACAGAAGGATATCCTCGTACATCGATGCGGGATAAATTTTTAGAAATATATCAATTTCGTCAACTAACACGGTGATCAGGGAATCCGAATTAGATTGATAGATGAAGGAAATGAAGGCGAAATTTGCTTCCTGGGTATCAACATATCCGGTTGTTTTATCGCTAAAATGGTATAGGGAATCGCTTAATTCACAAACTCCGATACAAGCGCGGATTTTCTCAATTGTTTCTTTTTTGAATTTACTCTGCGGGTAGAAAAACAGAATTTTATAGTAGTTTAAAAGCGCTTTGTATTTGAATCCGTTCCATTCCTCGACAGAGGCCAGCATCCACAGTATCTCTTCCGTTTGTTCTGTGGGGGGAGCCGCTTCCAGCAGGGCCGGAAGTTCTTCCAGGAGATAGCGGTCAAACTGGTGCCGGGAATTTTCAAAATACACCTGCTGAAGAAAACTAAAGGTATCCGGTTTATTTTCCTGAGCAAGCAGAGGCGTAATGAGCAGAAGAAAAAAGAGGGTAAATCGTTTCACAAAAAATCCTATACTTAAAAATATGATTATGTCTTTAACTCAGCAAAATTTGTGCTACTTGACATTCTAACACACCCCCTGCAAAGGTCAATTGCACTACTGACAGGCATTGCTCCCCCTCTCTTTCAAAAGAGAGGGGGAATAAGGGGGCGAGTCGTTTTTTGAAATTTATTTCTATCAACAAGCTGTTTTTTCCTAAATTAAACAAATAATTAGTGAGCAAAGAACATAATCACTTAAAAATTTAACGGTTTCACAAACAGCACTTTTTCATTGCGCACCGAAACCGTACCCGGAAGGGCCTTGCGCATTCGGCTTACATAACGAACTTCGGTAAAAATAACCGGAACTGTAGCGGAAAACTGCGCTTTACTGTTGGCGGCTGCAATTTGCGCGGCCTGTTCAATGACCTTTTGCGGCGGATGGATGTTTTTGCGGGGCAGACGGATCACCACGTGAGAGCCAGGTACACCCTGTGCGTGCAGCCAGAGATCGCGTTTACCGGCAAATTCAAAGGTCAGCAAGTCGTTATTGGGTCCGTTTTTTCCGATATAAACGTCCCACTCATTATCCAGAATGCGCCGTTTAAAAGCATATTGTAATGATTTTGAGGTATCTGCGTTTTCACTTTTACCCTGCAGGATTTTCATCGCTTCCAATTCTTCCTGTACCTTTAAAATCTGAGCTGTTTTGCGGCTGTCCAGTTTCTGTTTCAGGGCGCTGATATGTTCCAGTTCTGCCAAGAGGGTGTTTTTCTTTATTTGAATAACCTCTTTTTTTTCATTGATGTTTTTATATTTATTAAAATACTGCTCCGCATTTTTAACCACGCTTTTGGCAGGATTCAGCTTTATGCGGATCTGTTTACCGCTGCCGCTGAAAATATCCTCCAAAACAGCCTCGGACGAACCGGAGGTGATTTGTGTTTTAAAGGTGAGCAGTAAATTGCCTTTCAATTCGGCTTCTTCTTTACGGGCGTGTAAATCTTCGGTCTGCGCCAGTTTTTGCAGGGAACGTTCGATATAGGAGCTCCGCTTTCGTATCCCGGCTTTACATTTTTCTTTCACACGCTGCAGCGCGTCTGCATCCCGTTTTAAGCTGATAAATTTCCACCAGACGCGGTTTAAATCAGTGTAACTTTCCACGGAAACGCCGTCCTGATCCTGTCTATGTAACAGGGGAAAGAGAGAAAGGGTAAGGCAACTGTTGTTTTCAAAATATAGATATTGCTTTTCTTCGGAAATCTGCCTGCTTATTTCGGTAAAAATTTCCTTGAGATTATCTATCTTTTCTGTCGGCAGATCGGCCAGTCTGGACTCGGCAGAGACGCCCAGCCGGAAAATAGTTTCATTTACCAGGGTTTTATTAAAAGCGTAAAAATGCCTGCGCAGGAAGAAATCCAGTGTTTGTCCGGGTTCGGCAGCAGCGGCTTTTGTCAGCTTATCCAACGGCGCACGGCGGAAATCTATCTGCTTCTTTTTCGGCAGTGCCTCTTCCCGCGCTTTATCCTTAAAAGAATCGAGCAACTGCATTTCTTTATCAAATATAAAAATATTGGGCTGCCGTCCGTAAAAGATTATCTCCATTATAAAATCATCGGTGCTAAGCTGCACGTGCTTATCGAAGGGTAGAATTTTAATTTCCCTAATCGTTTGCCCTGATAATTGTTCAAAAACGGTGTATTTTGGTTTGCGTATTTTAGCCGCCGTTCCGGTCAGCAGAAAGGGAAAATTGATATGAACAGAAAGATGCAGGTAGATTTCCGGGTTTTCCAAATGCAGCGTGCATTCGTTCTTGCGAAAGGTAAAGGCCCGGGCAATAGTGGCGCCCTTGATTTCTGCGTTTAGTGCAGCGCTTTGTTTTTCAAACAGAAAAAAGTTTCGGTACACGGAATGCTTCTTTGCTTTTATGAACCGGCTTGTTTAAATTCGGCTCTCGTAATTTATGATATTTGTACCATAAAATTCAATTATTTAAGGACTGTTATGAAAAGTATGACCGGCTTTGGTAAAGCCTCGGAATCGGATGCGCAATTTGAACTAACCGTGGAACTCCGCAGTGTCAATAACCGCTATCTGGAAACCGCTATTCGCATCCCAAAAGAATTTTCTGCTTTTGAGAATAAAATCCGTGGCTGGATTAAAACGGAATTATCCCGCGGTAAAGTAAATGTATTTGTCTCACTATCCAAGGT
>JANTFQ010000038.1 GCA_024763405.1 Calditrichaceae bacterium | reverse complement strand
TTTGGGAAAGTGATTGTTTTTATATGAAATGATTTATAATTTCCAAGTATCAATGGAAACCTTTTAAATAGGAGCACAATATGCCAAAAGTTCTTGTCGCCACAGAAAAACCGTTTGCCCCGGCAGCGGTGGAACAGATAAAAAATGTTTTTGATAAAGCCGGATATGAACTGACTTTGCTGGAAAAATATAGCGATGCATCTGAACTGCTTGCTGCTGTTGCTGATGTGGATGCGATGATTATCCGCAGTGACAAAGCAACCAAAGAAGTGCTGAATGCGGCCAAACAATTAAAAGTAATTGTCCGTGCCGGCGCCGGGTATGATAATATTGATTTAGCTGCTGCCAGCGCCAATGGTGTTGTGGCGATGAATACGCCGGGACAGAATTCCAATGCGGTAGCCGAATTGGCTCTGGGAATGATGGTCTTTATGGCCCGCAATCAGTATAACGGAAAAGCCGGAACAGAACTACGCGGGAAGAAACTGGGAATTCACGCATACGGCCATGTGGGTAAACTGGTTGGGGATATTGCCCGGGGATTTGGAATGGAAATCTTTGCCTTCGATCCATTCATTCCGAAAGAAGCAATTGAAAAAGATAGTGTGACGGTTGTGAATTCCGCCGAAGCGCTTTATGAAACCTGCCAGTATATTTCACTGCATATCCCGGCCAACGACAAAACGAAAAAATCCATCAATTTTGAGTTGCTCTCTAAGATGCCGAAAAATGCTGTTTTGGTGAATACGGCCCGCAAGGAAGTAATAGATGAAGAGGACCTGTTAAAACTGATGGCCGAGCGGGAAGACTTTACCTACATCTCGGACATTGCGCCGGACTGCAAAGAAGAGATAGCTGAAAAACACGAAGGCCGTTTTTTCTTTACGCCTAAAAAAATGGGCGCTCAGACCGCGGAAGCAAATATTAATGCCGGAATTGCTGCGGCCACACAGATTGTAAATTTTTTGGAGAAAGGCGATACTACGTTTCAGGTAAATAAGTAAAAGAATCGCAGGAAACGTATGCTGAGCCTGTCGAAGTATACACTCCCTGGTTAATCTGAAACCAGACCGAAAAAAAAGGCGTCCACCTGGTGAACGCCTTTTTTTTAATGCTCTGTATAAGAATCTAAAAATTCTCTTTGCAGGAAACGGTGCATCTGGTAAGTTTTATCTTTTTTATCCGCTTGTTGCAAGTACTTGAAGGGTTGACCCTCTTCCTGCGCCAGAATGGAGTGGCAGGTCGTACAATCATGGGAAATGGCTTTCCCGTCTTCATCGATCATGTTTTCATTATGGCAGCGAAAGCAGCCGCTGTTTTGACGGTGCCCCAGAAAATTGGGATAACTGCCCCATTCAATATTCATTCCGGGATGGATATTGCGGTTGTAAATGGACTGAAACGTTTCAATTGCCTGGTCAATTTTGTCCATTTCTGTGCCGGCAAGCTTTGGATAATTGCGCCGGTAAAATCCTTCTACCTGTTTACGCACACCCGTTAATCCTTCTTCTTTGGTTTTATAGGAACCCGAAATGGCGGTCAGCCCCTCTTTTTTAATAAAGGGCAGAGAACGGTCGATCAAACCTTTTTGCATGCGGTCGTCAATGGCCATTGAGGGATCTTCATAGATATGCGTGGCCCGGTTGTGGCAGTCCACACAATCCATAATACGTTTATCCGGATTTTTCTGCCGCTCAGAATCCAAAAGCTTACGGTTGTGAAAACGGGTTACGGAACCATCCGGCTGAAGCGCTTCCACCCAAATCATTTCCAGGCGTTTGTCATCCACCGAGGCGTAACGGATTTCATTCTCTTTGGCAATATGCCAGTGAATGCCCGCTTTTTCCTTTCCCTTGCCGGCATCAATTTTTAAACTTAACGTCGTATATTTCGGCGTGGATTGTTCATCCATCTGGTAACGGGTATAGGATTTAATGCGGCTGCCGTAAAACTTTTCCGGCCAATGACATTTTTCGCAGGTTTCCCGTGCAGGACGCAGCTGGTGAACAGGCGTTGGAATCGGTTTCTCGTATAAATTAAAGGTGATGGAAAGCATCTGATAGGCGCCGTTTAATTTACTGGCAATCAAAGCGCCTGCACCTTCACCCACGTGGCATTCCACACAGTGTACCCGTGCATGCGGCGATTGCTGGTACGAAATCCATTCCGGATGCATGGTGCTGTGGCAGGCGGTACCGCAGAAGACCGGCTGATCCATAAACCCCAGCATTTGTGTACTGGCGATTAATAAAAACAAAACATTGATTAACGTCAGTGTGATAATGGAAAGCACCACTTTGGATCCGAAAAAACTGGCGGCAGTTTCATCTTTGTTGAATTGTTCGTCCAACAATTCCCGGGTTGTTTTACCACTGCTCTTTTTCTGCTGATTCCAGGAAATGGGAATCATAACTAACCCGATAACGAACAGGGTGGGAAAGAGCAGGTAGGTAATCAAACCAATATAGGCATTAGTCAAAATGCCAACCATCCGCGCCAGTTCCATAATTACAAATACCAGAAAAGAGGACGTCGTCAGGACGACGCCCCATTTCCCCAAACGATTTATGGAAACTTTATTTATGAAATTGAAATAATCTTTCAGCATATTCACACTCTATTTTTGCTGGAATAATTTTTGATAGATTTTCTGCATTTCACCAGAACGAATTTTTTGCTTCAGATTTTTGGTGTCCATAGAGAGCCATTGATGCATCGGATCATCTTTAAGTAATTTGTCAATCATCGCGTTCACATCGGGATCATTTAATTCACGGGCTTCCGGAATGAATTTAAAATAGAAGTGTTGTGCTACGTCATAAATTCCGTGCCACCAGGTATAGTCAGGTCCCATCATAGCAGCGCCGTGGCGTGCGCGGCGGCCTTCGTGGTGCCAGAGTTCCCAGTAGGTCCATTCGATTTCATTGGCAAAAGCAGCAGGATTTTCGAGCAATTTTTTCTTTTTGATCAGCTTGATAATATTGGTAGCCGGTTTGGCGAATTTATCATTATACAATCCAACCAGCGCGTCAAACTGATAATAGTGGCCGTCAACAAAAGTCTGGCTATGGCAGTTTACACAAACCTGCTGCATATTTTTGCGTTTTTTCTGCCAATCTCCCTTATGTTTGGAAACCGGCGGACGCAGGGTCCAGCTGATTCTTTGTCCTACATCGTGCGTAACCGGCGCTTCTAGATTAGCAGACATGTGGCAGGTGGCGCAGGTGGGCGCTTCAAAGTAATCCTGACCTACAATCCAGCGGTCAGCATCCAGATTCATATCGTCTTTGTGGGTGTAATAAGCATTGCCATGTTTGGATTCGGCAAAAATTTCTTTTTGAGGATGATCGGGGCCCAGATGGCATTTGGAGCAGGCTTCGGGCTGACGGGCCTGCGCTTTGGAAAAGGCGTGACGGGTATGGCATACATTACAATTTCCGAGAGAACCATCCACATTGATACGGCCGACACCGGAATTAGGCCAGCTTTTTTTCGATAATTTATTTGGTGATTTTGGGTCGATTTTTACAACGCCTCCATGGCACTGTTCACAGCCGGCTATCGCGACAGGTTCGCCGCCGGCCACATGCGCCAGATAGGCATCTTTGGAATCCAGAATTTTTCCGGCCGTCGCGTGATAAGAAGACTGCACTTCTTTAGCCTCTTTTTCGTGGCAGCTTCCGCAGTCTTTTGGCGTTACCATGGTGGCAATCAAAGCGCCTTCGTGCATAAAGGCATCCTTATCGCCCTTGTTGGCGGCGTGGCAGTTGATACAGGTGACATCGTGTTCGGCATGAGCCGAGCCAAACCACTGCTTGTAAATACCAGGCGATTTTTCCTTATGGCAGGTCATACATTTACCGGCCACTTTCGAATCAACCTGATTGGCGGCATAACTAAATACGACCATAAAAAGGAAGACGAATAACATAATAAAACGACGCATAAAAAATCCTTTCTGCAAAGTAAGGGAACAAACGTTGTTCAAACAATATTTTATAGGGAGTTTTTTTACACCAAATATTTACGACACAATATAATCAAATTCAAGGGATATTTTTTTTATACAACCTTGGTATTATGCCGCACTGTTTTTTGAAATAATGAAATGATTTTATATTTAAGGAAAGAAAATAGGTTTATATCGTTTTGTGGGTATAAAATGCAAACAAACCTGCCAAGGATTAATCACTCAGATAGGCGGATCCGGCCACTCGTCATGAGCCGGGTCCAATGACCGACTGATGCGAATTTCGCTGATGACTTCAAGTGAAATGCAAAATTTTGAAGTGGTTACTTTTTTGAAAAATTGTAAATCTATTTTTTTCTTGAACCATCCGGTATATGTCTGTATTTTAAAGTAAGTCTTTTATCCGACCGAGTGCTTATTTTTCTTTTATAGAGGAAAATTGATATTGTTAATTCCAAAAAACAGGAAGGACTATGATGAATAAAAGCCGCATTTTATTTCGAAGTGTTCTGCTAATTTTTGTATTAACCTGTATTGGTCAAACAAAAATCATTAAAGGGGAATTCGGTCCGCGAAAACCGCAAAAATCTACTGCTCTCGATCCGGCAAATACATTGTCAAACATCAGTAACTGGTCATATTGGTTGTCTTATGACGGTGGTTCTGCTAATGAACCGGGTACTGGCAATGCCGGTGGGATTTATCCGCGATCTGCAATTGCTGCCATTTTTCAGGACGGACTGGTTTGGGGAGCAGTGGTGAATGGAAATATAAAAGTTGGTGGTCAGACTTATAGGGTGGGAACACAACCACAGTTAGGGCATATTTATAGAATCCGAAAAAACTGGGCGGAACTGACTACAACCAATGTCAGAAATGAAACGGCGGAGTTTTATAATATTTCAGTTGAATCGGTTACGGATGAACAGGCAAATGAAATCATCAACCAGTATAAAAAAGACTGGAAAGAATGGCCTGTTGATCAGGGAGCTCCGTTTGTTGATGTGGATGGAAATGGTATTTATAATCCAGTTCTTGACGGGAATGGAATGCCCGATGCCTCTTTGGGAGATTATCCCGGAATTAATAACGCAGATCAGGTTGTGTGGTTAAAAGTCGATGATCAGGATGCCCAGAAAACCTTAAATTTATATGGATCGGAACCAATCGGTCTGGAATTGCAGGTAACCGTTTGGGCATTTGATCAGCCTGAATCCAGGCTTGGGCAGTCAATCTTTAAAAAATATAAGATTAAAAATATATCCGGAAACTATTTGAATGAAATGTATTTAGCTCAATGGGCAGATGTGGATTTAGGTAATTACAGTGATGATCTTTCTGGGTGCGATCAAGCGTTAAATGCGGGATTTGTTTACAATGGCAGAAATTCAGATAGTGAATATGATAAATTCGGTTTGATTCCTCCCGCTGCAGGCTATGCAGTTTTACAGGGCCCTGTGGTTCCGTCCACCGGTGATACAGCCTATTTTGATTCCGGGTACCTTCCGGATTATCGAAATTTACCCATGACTTCTTTTAGTTATTTTTCTTCAGGATCAGGAATTAATGATCCCATGTTAGGGAACTATGATGGAACTTTACAATGGTATAATATGCTGCGTGGAAACAAACCCTCTACGAACATAGATAATCCTGAAAAGTACACACACCAAAACGGGCCCAACATTAATCAGGTTACAAAATTTCCGTTAGATGGTGATCCGTTTCTTGGGGTTGGTGATATTGATGGAGGGGGCAATAACATGCCTCCCGGAGACAGGCGTATTGTAATTACGAGCGGCCCTTTTGTATTAGCACCAGGAGAAAGCCAGGAAATGGTAGTTGCCGTTGTGGGAGGTCTCGGAAATAGTTATTTAAACTCTGTTAATGAATTAAAAACCAATATAAAAACGATAACCGATTCTTACGGCACTATGATAAACGGCGACAGCGTCCTTGAACCAAAACTTACATATCAGTCAAATCATCCGGATCCTAATTCGACGGAATTATTTTTTAAGGCAGACCTAAGTGAATTTGATGATGTGACCTCCTGTTCATTAACCCTTAAACCTTTGTATGGTTCAGCCCCCCCATTAAATGTTGTTTTATATAATGATGGGCAACATGGTGATCAATTGGCAGAAGATAATATTTGGGCAAATACAGTTACCGAATCAAATAAAAAATACCCTTATACTGCCGATTTGGAATTGAACCGGATTTCCGGAGATATAAGATATTCTGATTTTCTTACTTTTGTCCGGCTTCGTCCGGTACCAACTCTTGAGAATTGGCATGTGATCTGGGAAAACCGAAAATTGGATTCACAAATCAATAATAATGAAACCGTACATCTGCAATTTGATATTCATAACAATGATGCCGTTAATGCAATTGATTTTCTTTCTGTAACTCAGGATGAAGAAGTTGTTGTTGATAATGGTATTTCCGCAGGTGCAGAAGTTGCCTTTGATTCTGATTTTTTTGTCGTTACAGCTCCCTCAAATGCAGATTCAGTAATCGTTGAATACAGTATAAATTATGATAAATATTTAGATCGTGTTCAAATAAAACTTCCGGTTGTTTTGTTTGAGGAGGAATATGGTACAATTCAGGCTATACATAACAGGGATGCCGACGGAACAGTGACCATTAAGGTTTTAGAGCCGGATTCGCTTACGGGCGACGATTATCTGGTGTATTTTGAGCAAAATGCATCTAAAACAGATCTCGATAAAGATGCCGGTTCCGCAGATGAAACTAAAACCTACTGGTATTTAAAAAACGTTACCAAAGATATGGTAGTGTTGGATAATCAGACGATTATAGATGGGGTTGATGTTTATACGGGAGAGCTAAAGGGAGATCCGATAGTTGATGGATTCATGATTACGGTTAAATGTAACTTTGATATTCCAAAAACATTTTCATCTGTTACTTTAATTAAAACAAATGGTACCAAATCATCAATTGATGATCGATATTCACAAAATAAAAATATAGGTGATTATTATCATTATGGCTGGGCGGAGGATGCAACTTCATTTACCACGAGAGGTTTTGGCTCAGGCGATACCGGAGAATTAGGAAATGACTACGAATGTCGCTGGACGGGGGCGTATAAAAGTACGCCTGTCGTTATAAACGGTGTTACAACCTGGGAAGTGGAATCCGGCGGATCCATGGCTTCTTTGTACGGTGCGCGGAATGATAATCTTGCAAACCATCCTCTTAATCCAAATTTCGGTACGGAAGCACCGTTCCTGGTTCGTATCCCGTTTGAGGTTTGGAATATCAATACGGGTGAACAAATAAATTTATCAATTTATGATCGAAAACAGAAATACGATGGCTCAATGGATATTTACGCTTTTAATCCTTCCGACAGAATGTACACGGATTTTGTTAATACACCTTATGATTCTGTCAATGTAATTCCTGGTGACGGAGGAACTTCTGCCGAGCATTTTACATGGAATTTAGTATGGTGGGGGAATATCGCATTTGAAAAGGGTGACACAATGCAGGTTGCGTATGATGGCGTTGTAACAGCTAGTGATACATTTATGTTTAGCGGAACAGAGCCAACGGCAATCCGAAATGGCAATCCTTTAAGCGATTTTAAACTGTATCAAAACTATCCCAATCCGTTCAATCCAATAACAACTATTCCTTATCAGTTAAAACGGTTGGGTAAAGTTGAATTAAATGTATACAATGTGCTTGGTCAGAAAGTATGTACTTTGATAAATAAAAAACAAACATCGGGATCATATAATCTTCGGTTCGACGCATCAAATTTAGCCAGCGGAGTATATATATATCGTCTGAAAACAGAGAATTTTGTGTCCTGTAAAAAAATGCTATTTTTAAAATAAATGATAAATATCTGTGCTCGGTAAAATATTTTTAATTTTTGTAATAACAAGGCGTTATATTGTTATTTATATTTTGTACCTCGTAAAGACGCCCTTCCCCCATCTTTGTGAGGTACCAATTTGTCGGAAACAAAGCAATCAGGGCCAAGTAACTGAATTAAAGATAGAATCAGTTATTTTGATATCAGTATTCTATTAAATTCAATATTTTCTTTATTGTCTCCGTTTTCAGCCGGGAATAGAATTCTCTAATAAATTCTAATACAAAAAGAATAAATAGTAGCAATGTACCTTCTCGATTGACCCCGCATCAAAAGTGCATACAGGAAATTTTTTTATTAAAAATTAGTTACAAGAAGTGTGTCCGGCATCGTATTCATCAATCCTTACCAGGTTGCCGGATTTCCGCTAAAACTATCAGAAAATAAGGAATTAAAAACGATGTCAAAACCCCAACAAGCCATGTGCCCGTTGTTCGAAGATGTTGTCTGTCCACAGGGTGAAGATGCTGCAAATAGCTGTTCTGTTCGTCTCCAAGGAGATTATGATCCCCTCCGCGATTCTAAAGATTATTTATTTATGAATTGTGCCATTCGCAGGGCCCGGGAGCAGGATCCTGAAAACCAAAATGAATTGTAAGGAAACGAATATTAACAGAACCAGGAGAAAGTAAATGCCGGAAACAATTAAAAAGAAAAAAACAATCGACGGGTTGCAAAAAAAGACTCTGTTGAATATATATCGAAATATGGTAACTTCCCGTTTTATGGATGAAAAAATGATGATCCTGCTCAAGCAGGGTAAAAGCTTCTTCCATATTGGCGCCGCAGGACACGAAGCAATCCAGACGGCCGCCGCCTTTGCCTTGCAGCCGGGCTATGATTATGCCTATCCCTATTACCGCGACCTGAGTTTTGTGATGCAATTTGGCGTAACACCCAAAGAAGTCTTTTTAAACTTTTTGGCCAAAGAAGCCGATCCCAGCTCAGGAGGGCGGCAGATGCCCAACCATTACGGGCACCGCGAGCACCATATTGTATCGCAATCCAGTCCCACAGGTACGCAGTATCTGCAATCGGTGGGAACCGCTCTCGCCGCCGTGAAGGCGGGAAAAGATGAGGTGGTTTATGTCTCTTCCGGGGAAGGCACTACCAGCCAGGGTGATTTTCATGAAGCGCTCAACTGGGCTTCCCGCGCCAAACTACCGGTGATTTTTGTTATCCAAAATAATAAATATGCGATTTCCACCCATATTTCCGATCAGATGTCCGGCGAGTCGGTCTATAAATTTTCTGCCGGGTACGAGGGTTTAAACCGTTATCATATCGACGGTACTAATTTTTTCGAATCCTATAAAACCGTAAAACAGGCTGCGGCTGACGCCCGTGCCGGGAAAGGTCCCGCGCTGATTGAAGCCGATACGGTACGCCTGTTCCCTCATTCTTCCTCCGATTCGCAGAAAAAATACCGCACCCATGAAGATTTAGAGAAAGATAAGGAACGCGATCCGATTCCTTCTTTCGAGGTCGACCTGCTGGAAAACGGCATCGTTACGGAAGAAGAACTGGACCTGCTGCGCAAAGAATGTAAAAATACAGTGGATGAAGCCGCAGACCAGGCGGCAGAATACACAAATCCGGAAAAAGGAACCGTAGCGCAGTATTTATATGCGCCGGAGTCGGAATCTGCCGATCTGGAATTTGAAAAGAATGAACCATCCGGAGAAAAAGCTGTTCTGGTGGACGCCATCAATCACGCTTTAAAAGAAGAGATGGCCCGGAATGATAAAATGCATATTTTCGGGCAGGATGTGGCCGATGGGAAAGGCGGTGTTTTTACCGCCACCACGGGAATTTCCACACAGTTTGGCAAGGAACGTTGTTTTAATGCACCCCTGGCCGAAGCCAGTATCGTCGGTGTGGCCATTGGAATGGCCGTTTATGGGCTGCGTCCTGTTGTTGAAATCCAATTTGGAGATTATATTTGGACGGCTATGATGCAAATCCGTAACGAACTTTCGGTGATGCGCTGGCGTTCCTTTAATAACTGGTCGGCCCCCGTCGTTTTGCGTGTGCCGGTTGGCGGTTATATCCACGGTGCCTTGTGCCATTCCCAGAATATCGAAGGTTTTTTTGCTCACATCCCGGGTCTAAAAATTGCCTATCCTTCCAATGCAGCCGATGCCAAAGGCCTGCTTAAAGCAGCCATTCGCTGCCCCGACCCGGTTTTATTTCTGGAACATAAAGGATTGTACCGGCAGAGTTTTGCCGCCTCATCCGAACCGGATGCCGATTACCTGCTGCCCTTTGGTAAAGCGCGAATTGCGCGCGAAGGCAGCGATGTAACGGTTGTAACCTGGGGCGCGCTGGTTCAGAAATCGCTGGAAGCGGCCCGGAAAATGGAAAAAGAAGGCGTTCAGGTGGAGGTGATCGATATTCGTACCATCAATCCGCTGGACACCGAAACCATTATCAATTCCGTTAAAAAGACGAATAAAGTGTTAGTGGCACACGAAGATACCCGTTTTCAGGGCTTTGGCGCCGAGGTTTCGGCGCAGATTGCTGAGTTTGCTTTTGAATACTTAGACGGGCCGGTACGCCGTCTTGGGGGAACCGATACGCCCATTCCGTTCAGTCCAGTACTGGAAGAAGAAGCGCTGCCGCAAACTGAAGATATCACGGAAGCTTTGCAGGATTTAGTGGCGTACTAAATAAAAAGTGAGTCAATTGAAATATTACTATGAAGAATATGAAGCGCCTGAAGGGGATTTGTCTTTAAACACTTCATTTACTTCATGGTAAATCCAAATATTAAAATATAGCGCTAATGAGGAAAAAATGAAATTTGAAATGGTCATGCCTAAAATGGGCGAATCGATTACGGAAGGTACGGTTTTAAAATGGTTAAAAGGCCCCGGCGATACCGTAGAAAAAGACGAAACAATTCTGGAAATAAGCACCGATAAAGTGGATTCGGAAATTCCCACGCCGGTTCCCGGAAAAATAATGGAACTGCTGGCAGAGGAAAATGAAACGGTAGAGGTAGGTGCGGTGATTGCGCTGATCGAAACCGACGCGGAAGCGGGCGAAACAGCGGAGCCCCTACAACCGGAAACCAAAACCGAAGTTGTATCGGCGCTTGCGGCAGACGTTAAAGCAGAACCGGCTGCGATAAAATCTGCACCAAAAAAATCCGGCAACCGTTTTTATTCACCGGTGGTTATGCGTATTGCCGCGGAAGAAAATATTTCTATGGACGAACTGGAGCTGGTGAACGGCAGCGGCTTAAACGGCCGGGTTTCTAAAAAAGATGTGCTGGCCTGGCTGGAAAGCGGGAGACGTACGGAGACGGGAGACGGGAGACCGGAGATTGGAGATGGAAAACGGGAAACGGGGAGCCGCGCTTCTTCTGCCGAAGTGGACATTGTGCCGATGGACAATATGCGCAAGATGATTGCGGAGCATATGATTCATTCCAAGCATACGGCCGCCCATGTTAATCTGTATACCGAAGTGGATATGCAGAATATCTTTTTAATCCGAGAGCGCAATAAAAAGGCCTTTAAAAATCGCGAGGGATTTAGTTTAACGTATACGGCTTTTCTCGTAGAAGCCGTGGTGAAAGCTCTCAAAGAATTTCCCATCGTCAATGCGTCTATTGAAAATAATACTATTTTATATAAGAAGTTTTACAATATCGGAATCGCTGTGGCGGTGGAAAACGGCCTAATCGTTCCTAATATTTTTAACGCGGATGAAAAGAATCTGGTGGGGCTGGCCCGTTCGGTCAATGATTTGGCTACCCGTGCCCGTACTAAAAAGCTGTTGCCGGATGAAATGAGCAACGGGACTTTTTCGATATCCAATTTTGGCGTTTACGGTGTTACGGCCGGATTCCCTATAATCAATCAGCCGCAGTCAGCCATTTTAGGTGTTGGGGCAATAAAGAAACGGGCGGTTGTCATTAACGATGCTATTGCCATCCGGCCGATTATGTATTTGTCCCTGACCATCGATCACCGTTTGATTGACGGTGCGGCGGGGTCGATGTTTTTAGAGCGTATCCGCGAATATCTCGAAACTTATGATCCTGAAATGACGGTTTAATCTGCCGGTTGACGACGCGGATTCT
>JANTFQ010000037.1 GCA_024763405.1 Calditrichaceae bacterium | reverse complement strand
GCCGTGATGTGCATGGCATTTACCAGGCACAATCCCTCGCGGATTCCGGATTCTTTCAGGCAGGATTCTACCTCGGAAGTAATATTTATATACTCTCTGCGCTGCGCGGTATTAAACCATAATTCTTTACGAAATGACTTCATTTTAAACTCCTTTTGCAGGTTCTTATCGTCTTCTCGTATGAGGGCGTTGTTTGCTCAACAGGCTCCCTTCGATCCCGATACTCGGGATTTCGCATTGCTCAACAGGCTCCCTTCGACAAGCTCAGGGAACAGTTTCTTTTATTTGTTCTCTGTACTCTTGCGCAGTTCCATTGATTTTTGGTGGAACTCTTCCAGACTCATTACCTTTAAAAAAACAAATCCACGGGTGGAGCGGATACGGGAATCATCATTCTGGTAAAAATAATCCCGACCCAACAGAGTTTTCATCTTCTGGTACTGATCAACCTGTATCTTCTGCGCCAGTCCCGAAAAGGGGCCGTCATATTCATAGCTCGGAAATGAAGCATCCCGCTGTGATCCAAAAGCATTTGTAAAAGCGTGGTCTAAAATTGCCCGTGTATTATGCGTCACCGGAACAAATCGATTGGCTTCGGCCGGATGGAAACGGTACCAGACATTGCGGTAGCCCCAGATTTCAATTTCCTTGTTTCCGTTTTCTTCCTGGTACATTTTTAAAGCGGTAGAAACAGCCTGCATCACCTTGTAGTGGGTATCCGGCCCGCTGCCTTCCGGATCAAAGGCGACCGTTACCACATCCGGTTTAATACGCCTCATATTTTCCAGAATGGGCAAAACATCCCGATCCACGGTAGGATTCTCTGTGAAAATATCGCCTTTATAGAATCCCAGCCGTGAATGAATAACCGAGCTGCTGCTGAATCCAAAATAGCCCCATAAAATATCGGCTTCCCACTCGCGGGTCATTCCCTTCAATTGCTGAATATAAGCTAAATCTTTTTTGCCGGGATATTGGGTTTCAAAATAACTGCTTAATTCATTGATGCGGTTCAGCAAATTATCAAAGGAATCTTCTTCGAAAATTTCAACTAAATTACGCAGCAGTCGCCGGGCACAGCCCTCTTCCATATCATCACGGTTATTGGCTGCCACACCATCAAGATACTGAAAGATGTCGCGGTTGCGAAATTCCAGGTTGCCGGGTTCAAAATAATTGGTGTCAATCAGGTATTTGAATTCCGGTTCCTGTAGATAATTTTTGGCAATTTCCAATTGGTGGGCCATAAATTTATTGGTAACGGCGTTAAAACCGCTGGTCAGGTAGTTGAAATAATGGGTGTTGCTCGATTCACGCATGAGCCGGACGAGATAGGGCAGGTAGCCCAGCATTATATCGTCGTGATGCGGCGCCGTATGCAGGAATGTTTTCCCTTTTGGTATCTGAAGCGTCATATTGATACGGTTAATATATTCATCCCTCAGTTTTTCTGCAGCTTCTTTAAACGATTCACCCGCGCGTTCTAAAACAAGCTTAGAAGAGCGAATACTGCGCATATCGGCTTTTGTGAGACTGGTTAGCGTTTTATGCTTTTCCAGGGCAAGGTCGGTTAAAATTTGATGGGTGTCTTCCTGCGAAATTGTTTTGGCCTGCTTTATTTCCTGATAGCGCCGTTCATTTAATAATTTTGCCGCGCCTTTAGTGATGTAAAAACAAGCGTTTGGTAAATCCTGCAAAGCCGAGGCCGGAACCTGATTATTTTTTTCGCACTGAATGGCATCCTTAATGACCTGTGCTTTGGCCTCGCCGGCGGCAATAATAATGGCGGTTGTTTTTGGATTATTCGTGATGGTTTTGAGTCCGATAGTAATAACCAGGCGGTTACCGGAAATTTCAATTCCACCCAGATCGCCGGCAGCGGCGGCTTGAGTTTCATAATTAGTGGGTGTGAGCCGGGTCGTAGAATAGTGATCGGAACCGCGTACATTGAATCCGATATGCCCGTCCGGACCGATTCCGCCCAGGAAAAATCCAATCCCGCCGAGACGATGGATTTTCGTTTCGTAATCGGTGCAAAATTGATCTACGGCGGCCAGCACGTTTTTCTGGCGTTTTTCCAGCAGAGTACGGGGATACTGGGTACGGAGATTTAAATTAACGGTGTGATCGGGCCAGATATCTTCCAGCGTAAATTCCGGGTCAATCCCAATGGTATTAGGATTGATAAGGAGCGCTTTCTTCGGGTCCAGCCCTAAACCGCGAATATAGTATTTATTTACATAATAAAAGAAACTGTTATGCTGGGTGGAACTGATGGGATAAAACTCATCGATCTGGATGAAATGGAAGCTTTTCATATCCGGTTTTTTGGCAGGATTTACGCCATTTTCTTCTAAAAGCTGCCGGGTCTTTTTTGTGTTCCAGGAATTTAACAAAAGGGTAAGCCATTTAATGAAATGTTCCGGCGTTTTTCCGGTTGGCAGCGAAATTGTCCAGCCTTCATTTTCCTGTGCCCATTCTAAAAAACGCAGAGCGGTCAGTTTGCCCAGCGCCGGAAAGTTGTCAACAATCAGGGTGTTTATTTTTTCGGTAGGGCGATAGATAATTTGCTGTCCGGTTTTTTTTAGAACAATCTCTTCGACTTTTGACGGGGTATATTTCTTCATTTCTTGCCTCGATATAAAACTATGTTTGTTTACTTTGTGAACTTTCTAAACTTACGAAAAATTAAAGGGGACTGCCATAGTTTTATTAAAATCAATTATAGCGCGGAAATCGAATGAATAAAGATACTTTTTATTTGCATTTTATGTGATAAGTTCCCATATTTGCAGTGCTCACTTCAAAATCACAGAAAATTATTATTCACTAAATAGGAGAATACCAATGACCAAGCAAGACTTAGTTTCAAAAATGGCGGCAGATGCTAATATTTCTAAAAAATCAGCAGAAGATGCCTTAGGCGCTTTTATTAATGGTGTTAAAGAAAGCCTTGGAAAAGGTGAAAGTGTTTCTTTAATCGGATTTGGTACTTTTAATGTTTCCGCAAGAGCTGCCCGTAAAGGCCGCAATCCTCAGACCGGTGCAGAAATTGATATTCCTGCGCGTAACGTTCCTACTTTCAAAGCCGGAAAAGGTTTGAAAGACGCGGTTTAAGTTTACACTATCCATCATCCAAAGGCGGAACATTTGTTTTCGCCTTTTTTTTTATCTGAATTAAATTCTGCAGGCGCTTATGAAAACCTTTCTTATATTTATATTTTCGCTCATTATGCTGCAATCTTGTGCGTCGGTTTTTTCACTTCGTTCTTCGGAAAAAACACTGCAACAGGGCATTCAATATTTATTGGACGATCCGAACCTGGGCAATGCCTTTCTCGGCGTGTATGTCGAATCTCTTGACGACGGCGCTGTTTTATTTAGGCAGAATGAACACAAACTTTTTATACCGGCTTCGAATATGAAATTATACACTTCTGCGGCCGGTTTGGTAAAATTAGGCAAACACTTTCGCTATCAAACGATAATCGGTACCGATTCAACAATATCGGACAGCATTCTGAACGGCAATCTAATCATACGCGGTACGGGTGACCCTTCTATTTCAGGAAAGTTTAACGGTGGCGATATCCTGGCTTATTTTAATAACTGGGCCGATTCATTGAAAAATAGAGGCATTACAAAAATTTCGGGTAACCTGATTGGTGACAATAGTTATTTTGAATCTGATATTTTAGGAGATGGCTGGAACTGGGATGACGAGCCCTTTTGGTACTCTGCACAGCCTTCCGCGCTTAGTTTTAATGATAATTGTGTTGATTTTAGGGTCAGTGCAGGGACTGCACCGGGTGCACCGGTTATGGTTGAGCAAGCTCCGGAAATTGAATATCTGGATGTACAAAACAATGCCATAACCAGTCCGGCCGATTCTTTGGAACATTTGAACATTTCCAGGGCAAGAGCGCAAAACATTGCTCTTTTCAGCGGAACTTTACCGCTTGGTAGTAAGACTGTTTCGGAATCGATTACAGTTGAACGTCCGACCGATTATTTCTTAAAAACATTTGAGAAAATTCTTCAGGAGAAGGGCATTCAGATACAGGGAAAAACAGAAACCCGTTCTGTCTTTAGCGCAATGCGGGATACACTTTTTATCCATTATTCAAAGGAATTAGCGGAACTGATAAAAGCAATGAACAAGGTTAGCCATAATTTTTATGCGGACCAAATTTTAAAAACGCTTGGCGCCCGTTTTGGCGAAGAGGGCAGCTTTAAAAAAGGTGCGGAGGTGGTAAGTGACTGGCTCTATTCCAAAGGTGTGGCCCCATCTGAATTTATTATGGTGGACGGTTCCGGTTTATCCCGTATGAATCTGATTTCACCTTTGGCCACGGCTACTCTTCTACGAAAGATGTATGTGTATAAAGATTTTTCCGAGTATTATGAGTCCCTGCCAATAGCGGGCGTAGACGGAACTCTAAAAAATATGATGCAAAACAGTGCTGCGCAGGGGAATGTACGCGCAAAGAGCGGAACGATGCGTCATGTGCGTAATCTCGCGGGATATGTACATGATAAAAACAACAAAGCCTATCTTTTTGTGATAATGGCAAATGACTATTCTGTGCCGGTTAGTTATATAAAAGGCCTGCAAAGTAAAATTTGTATCTTATTGAGCAATTTTAAATAATTAGTACGTCAAGTCTTAATTTCTTTTTTTGGGCAGAAAATCACAAATGACAAAAAACAAATATCAAATAATTTTCAAATTCAAAATATTAATAACCGAAACTTGGAAGCAAACTATAAAACCATACTTTTTTAGATTTTTGATATTGGAAATTGAAATTTATCACGCCAGCTGGCGGATCAGTCTACCAACTGATTTATGATTTGGAATTTGATTTTTCTGGTTCATCCAGGTTAGGGAAGTATATTGATTATGTGGAAAAATATTAAACAAATTATTTTTGATGCGGATGATACACTGTGGGAAAATAATATCTATTATGTGCAGGCTACGACTGATTTTATTGAATTGATTGAAAGCGGCGGTTTTAACCGTTCCGAAATTCAGCAGGCTTTTGATGATCTGGAACTCAAGGTTGTGGAAGAACGCGGGTACGGCAGTCATAATTTTGTATATATTCTGGAAGAATTATTCCGCAATTATTCACAGAAGACAAAGACACCGCTGGATGCGGAAAAATTACGTTTTATTACCCGCCGTTTCGAGGAACATCCAGTCAGCATCCCGCAATTGTTTCCGGGCGTCATCGATACCCTGCGCTACTTAAAAACAAAATATGCATTATACGTATTGACCAAAGGGGACTTCAAGGAACAGCAGGGGAAAATCCTGCGGGCCGGCGTGCACGAATGTGTAAAAGAATATTTTATTTTGCCGGAGAAAAACGATGCGGCTTACCGAAAACTGCTGGAAGAGCATAACTGGCTGCCCGCGGAAACCTGTATGGTGGGGAATAGTCCCAAATCCGATATTAATCCTGCTTTGCGTCAGGGTCTGTTCGCGGTTCATATTCCGTATCGGGATACCTGGAAATTAGACGATGAACCGATAGAAGCACGGGATGGTCGGTTCTTAGAGTTGAAAAGTTTCGAGGCGCTACAAAAAGTTTTCTAAAAAAAAACAGCGATCCGGGTTACCAGATCGCTGTTTTGGATTAAAAAAGGTACACTATTTTTTAACACCCTTCATAAAGCCATAAGTATAAGCCAGGGTCATCAGTAACAACAGCGGCGCAAGAATCATCATAACCACATCGCTGGAGAAGAAGAGCAGCTGTTTACCGGCTTTTAAAAAGGCCAGCGCCATTCCGCCCAGACCAATCAAAATACCACCTACAGCAACCAGACCAAATCCATTTTTTACTTTGTCACCGGCTTTGCAAACCAGAACCGGAACTGCTACAATCGTTAAACCTGCGATGGCATGAAAAATAGGATAGACAATTTTTCCAAAGCTAACCATGCCGCCATAACGGGCAATGGCAATCAGTACCAAGCCAATGATCATAAGCCAGAGATAGGGTTTTTCGTATTTGGGATAAAACTGGGCAATCAGACCGGTAGCCAGTGAGAAGGGAATCAAACCGGCCACAACGGCTACAAAATTATTAGCGAGAGCGCCCCAGCCGAAAATGATGAGAAGCAAACCCGCAACCAGGATTACCAGAAAACCGATCATGTAATAAATGTTCCAGATTCCGGCGGTATCGGGATTTTTCTGCCGTTCCATAAAACGATAAATCATGTAAATGGCAGTCAGACCGGTTAGTAGCAAAATCAGTCCGTCAAAGTTAAGCATTAGGTTCATAAAGCCTCCTTAATTGAGTTAGGTGGTTGGGTGAATTCTTTATTTAATTATGGTTTTATCATGTTAAGCATATCATCGGTTAAAGACTTGCCGCGTTCAGTAAGATCAAAAGAGAATCCTGAAAAGCGCCAGTTGGCAATTAGAATGCGAATGGCTCCAAACATTATTAAGGCCATATTATCGGCACTAAACCGGGTAGAAATTATGCCGTCTTTTTGTCCCTGCTCTAAAATTCTTTCAATTGTTTGAATACGTTTTGAAATGGTTTCCTGAATTTGTGAAAATATAAGCGGTTCCATCTTAAAGACTTCTTCTGTATAAACCAATGCTGCCATTTCGGGGAAATCCTTGAAATACTGCAAATGTGTATGGATAGTAATCCGCAAGGTTTGGAACAGATCCTCGGATTTAGCTTGACTCTGTAAACGTTTACTAAGCGTTTGATTAAAATAGAGGATGATGCCATTCAGAATCGAAAACTTATTTTCAAAATGACGGTAAATAGCCTGCTCAGAGATTTGTACACGCCGTGCTATTTTTTTGATGGTTAAATTTGTCATCCCACCGTCCCGGATTAAACCCAGTGCGGCATCAATAATTTGCTGTTGCCGAACGGCAGTTTTTAATTTGGCCATTGTTATAAAATGTTAGTTAGTATCAACTAACAAAAAATAGGAAGGCTGCAATTCAATGTCAATAAAAAAATAAAAAGAGCATATTTTTGATATAAATCGGAATATTCCGAAACAGTTGTAATCAGACCCTGCTTCACGTTACTTCAGGCTGTTGTGTTTCTTGTTAAACCGCTAAGTTCCCAAGATTCCTCAGGAAAAACCAAAAATAGAGTATTATTTTACAGCCGTTTTATTTTATTATTCTTTCGTTGTGTTCAGCGCGCTCTTTGGGTTAAGTTTATATTCTGCAAGATCCTCATCGAAGGGGGGATTTGGCCTCATTAATTAGCCGCATTGTTGTAAACGGACGTGTCATGATTATTTAGGAGAGCGGTGTTAAAAAATTAAAAAAAATCCTTTGCATTTCAAAAAACTATGTTTATATTATACCGTGTAAGTAAAGTTTGAAATGCCAATGACTTCCTTCATTAAAAGAGAATACGATTATGCCATTCGCATCTGTGCCTATCTTGCCGGTAGAGAAGATACGAGCCCTGTACCGCTTCCCATAGTGGCAAAATTATTGTATATCTCTAAACCCTTTGCAACAAAAATTGTACACCAACTAAAAAATAGTGGAATTACGGGTGCTGTGCAGGGAAAAGCAGGGGGCGTCTTTCTTAAAGCAGATCCAACAAAATTATCATTGTTTTCAATACTGGAAGCGATGGGTTTTAATTCCACATTAAACGAGTGCATAAAAGCGCATCATCACTGCCCGTTAATAAAATTTTGTCAGATTCATGAGTTTTTTGTGGAAGCAGAATCAGAATTATTCAGCAGGTTTAAAACTAAAATGATTTCAGAGCTTGTCATAAGAGATCAGGATCTCGCCCCAGGTCTCTTATAACATTTAAGTAGAAATAAACCACTTAACCAACTCAATCTAACCTCGTGAAAGGAGGCTTTTATGGATGCTCTGTTACTGGCACGCTGGCAGTTTGCCATAACAACAGTGTACCATTTCTTTTTTGTACCGCTCACGCTTGGGCTTTCCATCTTTGTCGCAATTTTGGAAACCATGTATGTGCGTACGGGAAAGGATGTTTACCTGCGAATGACAAAATATTGGGGAAAATTATTCCTGATAAATTTTGCCATCGGCGTTGCAACAGGTATCGTTCAGGAATTCCAGTTTGGCATGAACTGGTCGGAATATTCCCGCTATGTGGGGGATATTTTTGGCGCACCGCTGGCGATTGAGGCCCTGCTTGCTTTTTTTATGGAATCCACTTTTCTTGGAATCTGGGTTTTCGGCTGGGATAAGATCTCCAAAAAATTGCATGCGGCTACCATCTGGCTGGTGGCCATCGGTTCTAATTTATCCGCTTTGTGGATTTTAATTGCCAATTCCTTTATGCAGGAACCGGTCGGTTTTAAACTGGCTAAAGACGCTGCCGGAAATGTAATCCGGGCCGAAATGACCGATTTCTGGGCGCTTGTTTTTAATCCCCATGTCTGGTTGCAATTTCCGCACGTACTAACCGGCGCCTTAACCACGGCAGGCTTTTTTGTAATCGGTATCAGCGCTTATCATCTGTTGAAGAAAAGTAAAGACCAGGAAGCCTATCAACAATCAATGAAACTGGCCAGTATTTATGGATTAGTCGGTGTTCTGTTAGTAGGCCTGATTGGCCACAGTCAAATGCAGCATATGATCAAAACCCAACCGATGAAGGTTGCCGCAGCGGAAGCCTTATGGAATACGGAAAACCCGGCCAGCCTGTCGCTTTTTACCTGGGGAGACGAAACAAACCGTGAAGATGTATTTGCGGTTCATATTCCAAATCTACTCAGTGTTTTGTCGTATAATTCATTAGAAGGTGAAGTTAAAGGAATTAATCAGCTTCAGGAAGAATTTCAGGCTAAATACGGCGCTGGCAATTATGTACCTTCTGTAATTCTTTCCTATTGGAATTTCAGGTTAATGGCCGGTGCGGGCGTACTGATGCTGTTAATGGCCATCTTTCTCGTTATCAAAACAAGTAAAAATAACTTCGAATTTAAACCCTGGTTCAGTAAGCTGATGATTTGGGGAATCGGATTGCCAATTATCGCGCATTCCACCGGATGGATATTTGCCGAAGTTGGCCGGCAGCCCTGGGTTGTATATGGTATTCTTAAAACCCAGTTTGGTGTTTCACCGGAAGCGGCTGTAAATTCCGGTGAAGTAATATTTACCCTTATCGGGTTCACCCTTTTATATGCCGTACTTATTGTTGCTGACGTGTATTTGATGAAAAAATACGCCATTGCCGGTACAGCAGATAAAGCAACCGAAGCGTAGAAAGGAGGAAATAATGGATTTAAATACCTTATGGTTTATTTTGATTGGCGTCCTTTTTACCGGATATTTTATTCTGGAGGGCTTCGATTTTGGTGTCGGCATTTTATTGCCTTTTATTAGTAAGGAAGATTTGGAACGCCGCCTGGTGGTGAATGCGATTGGCCCCCATTGGGATGGTAATGAAGTATGGCTGCTAACCTCTGGTGGCGCTATCTTTGCCGCTTTCCCCAATTGGTACGCGACCATGTTTAGCGGTTTCTATCTGGCACTTTTTCTGATGCTGGTTGCGTTGATTGTACGCGCTGTGGCGTTTGAATATCGCAGCAAAGATAAAAATCCTAAATGGCGCAATGCCTGGGACTGGATGATCTTTTTTGGCAGTTTTGTGCCGGCCCTGTTGTGGGGTGTGGCCCTTGCCAACCTGATCCGCGGTGTGCCGATTGACGGGGATATGACCTACGTAGGTGGCTTTTTTAACCTGTTGAACCCGTATGCTTTAGTGGGTGGTCTGGCTTCACTTTCCATCTTTACTCTGCATGGCGCCCTGTTTTTGAATCTTAAAACCTCGGATGATCTGCGGGATAAATCGAAAGCAATCGCCCAAAAACTCTGGTTGCCGGCCTTAATCCTGACCCTGGGATTTGTAGCTTACGGCTATGCCGAAACGAGCATGTTTTTGGCCCTGGGACTGGATCCGGGCATTATTCCCATCTTTGGTGGTTTGGCTTTATTATCCGTATTTTGGTTTATCAAAGCGGATAAAATCGGTTGGGCATTTACCATGACGGCTATTGCCATTGCCTTTTCGACGATTACGATTTTTATCGGCCTTTTCCCGAACGTAATGATTTCCAGCCTGAATGACGCCTGGAATCTAACCATTTACAATGCTTCCTCATCTCCTTATACTTTGAAGGTGATGAGTATTGTCGCGTTGATTTTTGTTCCCATCGTTTTGCTCTATCAGGGCTGGACCTACTGGGTATTTCGCCAGAGGCTTACTAAAAAATCGGAACTTGAATATTAAGCGACCTTAAGCGAAATTAAAGCCGTATTCTGTTTTTGGAATGCGGCTTTTTTTTATAATTTAATCATTCAATCGAAACGATCCCGTGAATTTAGATAAACGTTTATTAAAACTTCTCAAATTTGCCCGGCTGCCGCTCGGCATTACCGTTGGTAGCGCGGTTGTCACCGGATTCTCGACTATTGTCCAGGCCTGGTTGCTGGCGAAAATGATTAATAACGTTTTCCTGGAGAAAGCGGGCCTTCCCGGCATTTTTAGCCTGTTATTGTTTTTTGTACTGGTTAGTTTATTCAAAGCGGGAATGAGCAGCCTGAGTCACACAGAAGGCCAGCGCACAGCAGGAATTCTAAAACAAAAACTGCGCGCGGCACTCAGCCTGAAAATAACACAGTTGGGCCCTCTTTATACAACCTCTGAAAAAAGCGGCGAGCTTAGTAATACCATGCAAGTAGGGGTAGAAACCCTTAATGCCTATTTCAGCCAGTATATTCCGCAGCTTTTTATTTCCGCCGTTATCCCGGTTTCAATTCTAATCGTGGTATTTCCATTTGATATGCTTTCGGGATTTGTATTTTTATTTACCGCACCGATCATTCCCATTTTTATGATGCTAATCGGGCAGACCGCTCAGAGTATGACCCAAAAGCAGTGGAAATCACTTAGCCGTATGAGTGGTCATTTTTTAGATGTTCTGCAAGGTATTACAACGCTTAAAATTTTCGGGCGCAGCAAGCAGGAAGCAGAGAATGTTTTTAAGGTTAGTGATCAATTCCGGCGTACGACAATGAATGTACTAAAAATTGCTTTTTTGTCTGCTCTGGTACTGGAAATGGCGGCAACCATCAGTACGGCGGTGATCGCCGTAGAAATCGGTTTGCGCCTGATGTACGCTAAAATGAGCTTCGAACCGGCTCTGTTTATATTAATTTTAGCGCCGGAGTTTTATCAGCCTATGCGCCAGTTGGGCGCGCGTTTTCACGCGGGGATGGAAGGCGTGGCGGCGGCACAGCGCATCTTTGAAATTCTGGAAGAACCGGTGACGGGAGAACCGGTGACGGGAGGAAGGGAGGCAGGAGAAAAGGAAACGGGGAACAGGAATTTTTCTATTAAATTTGAAGGTGTTCGCTACAGCTATCCCGGTGCAGCTAAACCTGCTCTGAATAATATCAGTTTGGAAATCCCTCCGAATACGGTTACTGCGCTGGTTGGAAAAAGCGGCGCCGGCAAATCAACTATTGCCAATCTCATACTGCGTTTTGCCGAACCATATTCCGGGTCTATTCAGTTTGCCGGCGAAGAGTTACGCTCAATTCCTAAAACCGACTGGCGCAAACTTGTGAGTTGGATGCCGCAGAAGCCGTATCTATTTCACCAGACTGTTGCTGAAAATATCTTAATTGCCAGGGAAGAGGCTTCCTTCCTGCAAATGCAGGAAGCGGCAAAAAAGGCCGGATTGCACAGTTTTATTTCGCAACTTCCGGATGGGTATAAAACACTGATCGGTGAACAGGGTGCTCGTTTCAGCGGGGGACAAGCGCAGCGGCTTGCCCTGGCCCGGGCTTTTTTAAAAGACGCTCCGCTGCTTATTTTAGACGAACCGGCTTCCAATCTCGATCCTTATCTCGATGCGGAATTACAGCAGGCTGTTGCGGAACTTTCAAAAAATCGTTCTGTCCTGCTTATTGCACACCGTTTGAATTCGGTGCAGAAAGCGGATCAGATTATAGTGCTGGATGGGGGTAAAATTA